>SKSV01000198.1 GCA_007122815.1 Trueperaceae bacterium
CCAACCGCGGCAACCACGCGGGCCTGGTCGACTCCGACGTGCGGGTGCCGATACTGTTCCGCGGACCCGACCTCGACGTCCTCGAGGGCCGCGAGCGGCTGTGGCTCCACGACCTCTACCGCGACCTGCCCGTGGTGACGGCGCGGCCGCAGCCTAGCCGGGAGCTCAACGAGATCGCGCTCTGGTGGCGCGCGGACGAGGGCGGTCCAGGGGCCCGTGCGAGGTTCTCCGCAGCCTATCGGGTGAGGCTCGCCGGTGAGGTCAGTCGGCTTGGTTGGGCTGCCTGGAGCGAGCACGACCTCTTCTCCAGCTACCTCACGAGGTGGTGGGTGGGTGTGGGCGTCTCCCAGCGTCAGGTCGAGTTGCAGCCCATGGCGCGGGGCGAGGCGCAGCTCGACCTGGGTGACGTGCGCGTCAGCTTCGAGGCCCGGTACCACCCCGGCGAGTGGACTTTCGGGCTGGGCGTCGCCTTCAGGGTGGGGCAGGGCGTGCGGCTGTCGTGGTTGGCGCCCGGAGGGCTCGGCGCCTCCTTCGAGTGGTAGTGCCTGGTGCCTGGCCCACCAGATGAGCGGTCGTGTCCTGCATGGGCGCTTCTGCCCTGCAAGAGCGCCCCTGCCTAGGAATATGCTTGTTCGGGCAGCCGCGGCGTCCCATCCGTGCGGATAGGGGCGTCACGGCATCACCAAGGCCCACATCCTGGGAGGGCACAGCGTGAAGCAGCGACTGGAAGCGTACTTCGGCCTCGAGGCGCTCGGTACCAGTGTCAGGGTGGAGGTGCTCGCGGGCATCACCACCTTCTTGACGATGGCCTACATCATCGTGGTGAACCCGCTGATCCTCGGGGACGCGGGCGTACCTATCGAGGGTGCGATGTTCGCGACCGTGATGGTGGCCGCCATCTCGAGCATCTTCATGGGTCTGTACGCCAAGCTTCCCATCGCTCTAGCGCCAGGCATGGGCCTCAACGCCTACTTCGCGTACACGCTGGTCCTGGCCCAAGGCCTGTCTTGGCAGACGGCGCTCGCTGCGGTGTTCGTCTCTGGCCTGGTGTTCATCGCCTTGTCGTTGCCGGGTTGGAACGTGCGCGAGAAGATCGTGCGGGCCGTTCCCAGCGGAGTGCGCATGGGAGTTGCAGCCGGTATCGGCCTCTTCCTGGCCTTGATAGGCATGGTGAACGCGGGTGTGATCACCGCCTCGCCTGCCACGGTGGTCGCGTTCGGGGGTTTCAGCGCCAGCTTCGTGCTGTTCTTCCTCGGCCTCGTGCTAGCAGCCACCTTCCTCATCCGGAAGGTGCGCGGTGCGCTCATACTCTCGATCCTGGGGGTATCCATCCTCGCCCTCGTGTTCCAGTGGTTGGGCTGGGTAGAGGGCGCGGTCTTCGTCCCAGACCGTGTCGTCGCGGCGCCCTCGCTGGACACCTTCTTCCAGCTCGACCTCCTCGGCGTCTTCAGCGTGAGCATCATCGCGCCGATCTTCGCGCTGCTGTTCACCGACATGTTCGACTCGATCTCGACGTTCGTCGGCGTCACCAAGGTCGCTGGCTTGGTCGACGAGGAGGGCCACCCGAAGAACGCCGGCAAGGCGCTCCTCGTCGACGGCACCTCCACGGCGATCTCCGGCCTGTTCGGGTCCTCGCCCGGCACCGCCTACATCGAGTCTGCAGCGGGGGTCGAGGAGGGCGGACGCTCGGGGTTGACCGCCGTGGTCGCCGGCCTCCTGTTCCTCCCGTTCATGTTCTTCTCGCCGCTCCTGGGCTTCATACCTGCTGTGGCCACCGCGCCGGTGCTGGTGCTGGTGGGCCTGTTCATGATGAGCGTGCTGAAGGACGTCGACTGGAGCGACTACGAGGTCGTGGTGCCGGCCTTCGTCGCGATGATCGCCATCCCCTTCACCTACAGCATCACCGAGGGCATAGTGTTCGGCTTCCTCGCGCACGTCATAATCCTCGTCCTGAACGGCAAGGCGCGCGAGATCAGCCCGACGCTGTGGGTGATCTTCGCTCTCTCCATCGTCATGTTGCTGCTCTGACGGCCAGCGAACCGTCGGCACTCAGAGGCAGCATGTGGTGAACGGCCGCCGCGAAGCCACGGCGGTAGGTGTTCGGGAGTTGGTCTGGGCGGCCGAAGCGAGCCTCTGCACCGTGCTCGGCGCGGTGTAGGAGGTAGTCCGCCAGCACGCGACTCTCCCTCCGGGCCTCCAGCGCCACGCCGTGGAGCGAGTAGAAGAGCTCGCGGTCGCGTAGCTGCGCGAGTCGTTCGAAGAGACGATGGACGTCCTTCGCCAGGCCATCGACGCGCGCGAGCCGGCCGTCGCCGGCGTCGGGAGCCGAGGAGAGCGCAGCCTGTGCCTCGTCCAAGATCGCCTGTACGCCGGGACCGCAGCGCCAGGGCAGGTAGAAGAGCTCGGCCAGGAGCCACAGCTCGTCGGTGGAGAGCACGTCACCACCCAAGAGCCCGAAGCTCGAGTGCCAGTGTGCCAGGGCGTTCCCGAGCGCGCTCTCGGGTCGGTACCCGTCGGGATCGCGCAGGAACGCCGCCAGGGTCGCGAAAGCCACCTCGTTCAGCTGGAACGGCCCGTTTGGGTTGGTCAGGATGCCGCGGGTGGCGGCCGGCAGGTCGGCGCTGCGGCCCGAGTACGGCCCCAGGTAGACGCTGCGCAGGTCGTAGTCGTCCGCGTGCAGGTTGTCCCAGAGCAAGGGCGGGCGTCCAAGCGCCTCGCTGACGTCGGCGAGCGAAGCCGCGTCGACGCTCTCGCTCACGACCTCATCCCCGGTCCAGAAGACGTCGACGTCGGCCCCGAGGAGGCCGCCGAGCTCGCGCAGGTACTCCCAGCCGACTCTGTGCTGGTCGGCCATGCGGCGGCAGTAGATGGTCGGCCCGAGCAGCTTGCGGCCTTCCGGCCTGACCTCGCGGAGGTGCTCGAAGAGCGCTTCGGCGAGGTGACCCTGCGCCGCGGCGAGGCTGTCGAAGCGTTTCCGGTCGTCGGCACCGAGTTCGTCGGGGATGTCGTCGAGCAGCAGCGCCACGTCGTGCACACCGAGCGCGAGGAGTTGATCGACCTTGCCGATGAGCCAGGCCAAGTCGGCGGCGTCCCCGTAGCTCACGTCGAGTCCGGGTGATATCGAGTACACGAAGCGCAAGCCCGCGTCGTGGCAGGTCTGGACCAGCGCTGCTAACTGCCCCAACTCGCGCTCACCGTAGCTTTCGCGCCAGTGGGCGCGCAGCTTGATGTCGTCCTTGGGCGCGTAGACGTAGGTGTTGAAGCCGAAGGCACGGAGGCGCGACAGCAGAGTCGCGCGCTGTTCGAAGCTCCAAGGACGCCCGTAGAAGCCCTCGATGACCCCGCTGAGGAACTCTGGACCCTCCATACTCGATCTCGCTCCTGCCGGCATCCCGTCGTGTTCGACCCATTCTAGCCGTCGATAAGCACCGGCCACGTGCGGTAGGCCCGTTTCGGCTGCGCGGGCAGAACGTCCTATACGGCACCGCTGCGGACTCGGGTATCGTGAGCCGCCATGTGTGCCGAGTCCGTCCGCCGCCGACCCCTGACACCGCGTGAGCGGCTCATGTGGGCTCGACAGGTCTTCGTCGTGATGCTGTTCTTCTGGCTCGCGCTCAGCGGCACCGAGGCTTGGTTGGCGGGGCTGGCGGTGTCGGTGGCCGTCGCCGCCCTGAGCGCGTGGGTCGCGACCATAGTGCCGAGACCGATGGCGCCGCTGCGCGTGCTCCCGTTCGCGCTTTACTTCGTGGTCGAGTCGATGCGCTGTGGCCTGGACGTCGCCTGGCGGGCGCTTCACCCCTCGCTGCCGATACAGCCGCAGTTCCAGCGCTTCTCGCTGGCGCTGCCACAAGGGCAGCCGCGCACACTGATGGTCAGCGTGCTGAGCCTGATGCCGGGCACGCTCAGCGCCGAGCTCGAGGACGATGGAGAGACGCTCGTGGTGCACGCCTTGACGGACTCCGCCATGGAGTCGGTCGAGCAACTGCAAGAGCGCATCCGCTGGCTGTTCGCTTTGAGCTATCAGGCGGGGCCGGGAGATCCGGCATGACTGGGGTCTTGCTGGGCCTGGCCGTAGTGTTCTTGTTGCTGAACCTGCTGGCGGGGTTGTGGCGTATCGCCGTTGGCCCCACCGCAGCCGATCGCATGCTGGCCGTGCTCCTGTTCGGGTCCACCACCGTTGCGGTGATCCTGATAATGGCCGAGTGGCTCGGTGACGGCTCCCTGCGCACGGTGGCGCTGCTCTTCGTGGTGCTGGCGACGGTGGTCACGCTCGCCTTCGTGGGCACGGTCCGGGGCGGTGAGGGCTCGTGAGCTGGCACGAGGTCGTCGGTCTGGTACTGCTGGTGCTAGGTTGCGCCTTCTACGGGGCCGGCACCGTCGGTCTGCTGCGCTTCCCGGACGTCTTCAGCCGCCTGCACGCCCTCACGAAGGCGGACAACCAGGGCCTGTTGCTGATCTGCGCCGGCCTCGCCGTGCTCGCGAGGGATGCCCGAGTAGCCTTCCTGCTGGCCGTGATCTGGTTGGTCGGTCTCCTCGCTGCTTCGGTCTCCGCCCACCTGATAGCCCGCCATGCACGTCACGCCGGTAGCTCCCACGCTTCGAAGCCGGAACGACCGTGAGCGTCGGTGTCCTCGTCGACGTGATGCTGGCCCTCGCCTTGGTGGGGCTGAGCCTGCGTGTCGTCACGGGCCGCGCGCTCTTCCGCGACATGGTGCTCTTCATCCTCTTCGGGCTTGTCATCTCGCTCAGCTGGTCGCGTTTGGGCGCGCCGGACCTGGCCCTCGCCGAGGCCGCCATCGGCGCGGGCTTGACGGGCGCCTTGATGCTGATGGCCTACCGGCGTCTGGTCGAAGGTGGCGCCGAGGACAGCCCTGGCCGCAGACGCTCGTTCCTCGCGTTGCCGGTGGGTGTGCTCAGCGGCGCTCTCGTCGCGGTGATCGGGTTCGCGGCCCTCGGCGTCGAACGCGTCCCGGGCGCTGCCGGGACGCTGGTCTTGGAAGAGCTCCCGGGCACGGGCTTGGGTAACGCTGTAACCGGTGTGCTGCTGGTGTTCCGCGGTCTCGACACCATGCTCGAGATGACCGTGCTCCTGGTGGCGCTGTTGGGCGCTTGGGCGGTCCTGGGCGAGGCGCGTCCCGGACGCCTGCACCAGGTCGATCGCGATACGCCGCTGGTAGCTGCGCTGCTGACGAGCGTGTCGCCCCTCACGCTCCTGATTGCCGTTCACCTGCTGCTCGCCGGCACCGACTCTCCCGGCGGCGCCTTCCAGGCCGGCGCGGTCCTGACGGGCTGCGGGGTGCTCCTGGTGCTGACCGGGACGCTGCGCCCCGCCGTTGCGGCGGGGCTGGTCACGAAGCTCCTGGTGATCGCTGGCCTGACCGCCTTCGTGCTCATCGGAGCCGGGGCGCTGGCGTTCGGGCGCCCGACCATGGCACTGCCGGGCACGTGGGCGGTCTACCTGATCGAGACCGCGATGATGCTCTCGATAGCGGTGACGATGACGCTGCTCTTCGCGCGCTCGCGCGGTCTGTACCCGGAGCGCCGGTGAGCTCGACGATCGTCTACCTGCTCGCAGCCTCGGCCGTGTTCGGCATCGGGGCGTACGGGCTCATCGTCGCCGACCACCTCATGCGCAAGCTGCTGGCCTTGAACGTGATGGGGAGCGCGGTGTTCGTCTTCATCCTCACGGTGGCGGGGGTCACCCCGGAAGGGCCCGACCCGGTCGCGCAAGCACTCGTGCTCACCGGAATCGTCATAGCCGTGGCGGCCACGGCCTTCGCCCTGGCGCTCATGGTGCGTATGCATGAGGAGACCGGGCTCACCAGCCTCACAGGGGACGACGATGACGACTGAGGCCCTCACGGTGCTGGTCTTCGCGCCGCTGGTTGCTGGGCTGGTGGTCATGGTGGCGCCTGCGCGGGCCGCCCTCCCGGTGGCCGTGTTGGCCTTGCTCGCGCTGCCTCCTGCCCTGATCGTGTTGACGCAGTCAGTCTGGAGGGGCGGCGCCACGAGCC
>SKSV01000133.1 GCA_007122815.1 Trueperaceae bacterium
CGGGGTGGACGCAGCCTGGGCTTGGCTCGCCAGCCGCAGGCGGGCCGGCAGGGGCCGCGACCCGCGCGTGGCACGCGGGCTGCTGGACCTCATGGGGCTGCCGGACCCGCCCGCGGTCGTACACGTGGTGGGGACCAACGGCAAGGGCTCCGTAGCGACGGCGGTGGCGGCCATGGCGCGGGCGGCCGGTCACCGCAGTGGCTGCTTCGTGTCACCACACGTCGAGGAGTACGCGGAGCGCATCGCGGTGGACGGGCTCCGAATCTCCGACTCCGACGTGCTTCGCTTCGTCGAGCGGGCCCGCGGCCTGGTGGCGAGCGGTGCTCCGGCGGCGCTCGCGGCCGGCTTCTTCGAGTGGACGCTGGCGCTAGCCTTGACCGTCTTCGCGGAGCGTGAGGTGGGGATGGCGGTCGTCGAGGCAGGCGTCGGCGCCCGCCGCGACGCCACCCGGGCCTTGGGCAACGTGGTCGCCTCGGTGGTCACGAGCGTCGACCTCGATCACCTCGAGACGCTGGGCGGCGACCTCACCGAGATCGCCGCGGACAAGGCTGCAGCCATCCGACCGGGCGTGCCGCTGATCACGGGCGCGGCTGGCCTCGGACTGCGCACGCTCCTCGACGAGGCGGCGCGGCTCGGCGCGCCGGTGGTCCTCACCGATGCCGGCGAGGAGCGCGCAAGGCTCCCGGCAGCCCTCGTCGAGTACGGCGCCGCGGCCGGTTGGCCGTCGACGCGCTTCGACAACCTGCGCATGGCGTGCGCGGTCGCGCGAACCCTGGGCTGGCCCGAGGAGTCGCTGATGGCCGGGGCCGTGACGCCGCCGCCCCCGGCGCGCTTCGAACGCTTCGATGTCGGCGAGACGCTGGTAGTCCTCGACGGCGCCCACGACCCTGCGGCGGCGCGGCGCCTGGCGCAGGACCTGCCGGCGGGTGCGGTGCTGGTGTTCGGCGCGCTCGGGCGCAAGCAGGGAGCGGCCACCTTGGCTGCCCTGGCCCCCTCGGTCGCCCGCGTGATCGTCACCAGCCCCGACCCCGAGCAGCCGCCAGGCGACTGGGCGTGCGACGCGCGACTGGCCGATCCAGAGGACGCGCTGCGCACCGCGCTGGCCTGGGCGGGTCCGGGCGGGACCGTGGCCGTCGCCGGGTCGCTCTACCTGGCGGGGCGCCTGCGCCCGCTGTTGCGCCAGGCGACCGCCGTCGCTGCGGCGGATTAGGCGAGGCGGCCCGTGCGTCGAGTGGGTTTCGTGAGCCTTGGCTGCCCCAAAGCGCTGGTAGACAGCGAGCGCATCCTCACGCAACTGCGCGCCGAGGGCTACGAGTTGGTGCAGGACTACCAGGCCGCCGAGCTGGTGGTGGTCAACACCTGCGGCTTCATCACCCCTGCCGTAGAGGAGTCCCTCGAGGCCATCGGCGAGGCGCTGAGGGAGAACGGCAACGTGGTCGTCACCGGTTGTCTGGGTGAGAGGCCCGAGACGATACGCGAGCGCCACCCGAAGGTCGCCGCCATCACCGGCCAGGCCGACCTCGAGGGCGTGATGCAGGCCGTGCGCGCCTTGCTACCCCACGATGAGGAGCCCTTCACCGGGCTGCTGCCGCTCGCGAGCGAGCGGGGCCGGCCGGACGCGCGCGCGGTGCGGCTCACGCCGCGCCACTACGCCTACCTGAAGGTAGCCGAAGGCTGCGACCACCGCTGCAGCTTCTGCGTGATACCGCAGCTGCGCGGCCCGCAGGTCTCCCGCGACGCTTCCGACGTCCTCCACGAAGCCACCCGACTGGTGGCGAGCGGCACGAAGGAACTCATAGTGATCGCTCAGGACACGAGCGCGTACGGACGCGACCTGCGCCACCGCGTGAGCCGCTACGGCGACCGGGACGTCGAGGCCCACCTGGTTCCTCTGGTGCGCGAGCTCGCCTCCCTCGGCGCCTGGGTGCGGCTCCACTACGTCTACCCCTACCCTCACGTGCGCGAGTTGATACCCCTGATGGCCGACGGTGCCCTGCTCCCCTACCTGGACGTGCCACTCCAGCACGCCAGCCCGCGCCTCCTTCGCGCCATGCGGCGCCCCGGCGGGTCGGAGAGCCACCTGCGCACGATCGAGGCGTGGCGACGGGTGTGCCCCGAGCTGGCGATCCGCTCGAGCTTCATCGTCGGCTTCCCCGGCGAGACCGAAGAGGACGTGGTCGAGCTGCTCGAGTTCCTCACCGCCGCGAGGCTGGACCGGGTGGGGGTGTTCACTTACTCCGAGGTGCCGGGCGCGGCGGCCAACGACCTGCCGCAGGTCCCAGAGGAGCTGAAGCGAGAGCGCCTCGATCGCGTCATGGCGCTGCAGCAGAAGCTCTCCGCGGAGCGGCTCGCCTCCAAGGTGGGGTCGAGCGTCGCGGCCATCGTGGACGACTACGACGAGCTCCCGGGCGCTGTGGTGGCCCGCACCACGGCGGACGCGCCGGGTGTGGACGGCGTGCTCAGGTGTCAGACGGACGGGACCGTGAAGATCGGCGACCTGATAGAGGCTCGCGTCACCGGCAGCGACGAGTACGACCTGTTCGGGACCTGCACCCGCACGCTACCGTGGCGGCCGGCGCTAGCCTTCGGCTCAGCCTCCTAGGGCACCGCGGCGCATCGACAGGCGCTCGAACTCGACCTCGTTCAGGACCTCTTCACGCCCGCCGGAGAGCTGGGTGATCATCAGTCGCAGCTCGTGCGGGCTCGTGGCCGTGTAGACCGCGTCCTCTAGCGTGATGGCGCCCTCCAGGTAGAGCTCGACGAGGTGCTGGTCGAAGGTCTGCATCCCCCGGAGGTTGTCCTGGATCAGGGCGTCTTTGATGAGGGGCGTCTTCTCCTCGTCCTTGATGTAGTCGCGGATCAGCGGCGAGTTGATCAGTATCTCCATGGCGAGCTGCCGGCCGGGTCCGTCGGCGCGCGGGAGGAGGCGCTGCGAGAGGATGCCGAGCAGGGACTCGGCGACCATGATGCGGACCTGGTCGCGTTCGTGGGGCGGGAAGAAGTCGATGATCCTGTTGATGGTGCGGATGGCGTCGAGCGTGTGCAGCGTGGAGAGCACCAGGTGGCCGGTTTGCGCGGCCGTAAGAGCGGCCTCCACCGTGGCCTTGTCACGCATCTCGCCTACCATGATCACGTCGGGGTCCTGACGCATGGCGTACTTGAGGGCGTCGACGAAGTCCGCGGTGTCGAGCCCGATCTCGCGCTGGACCACGAGGCTGCGCTGGTTCTTGTGGAGGAACTCGATGGGGTCCTCCACGGTGACGACGTTTCGCGCGTAACGCCTGTTCACGTGGTCGACCATGGCAGCGAGGGTGGTGGACTTACCCGAGCCGGTGGGGCCGGTCACGAGCACCAGCCCGCGCGCCTGCGCGGCGAGCTCGGTCACGACGCCGGTGGGCAGACCGAGCGCATCGAAGGTCGGGATTGCGTCCGAGATGACCCGCATCACCACGCCCACCGATCCGCGCTGCCGCAGCACGTTGCAGCGGAAACGCGCCACGGACGGGATGGTGAAGGCGAAGTCGAGCTCGTGACGGTGCCTGAAGAGCTCACGCTGGCCCTCGGTCATCATCGCCAGCGCGATCTGCTCGGTCTGTTCGGGCGTCAGCTTCGGCACGCCCTCGTACACGACGAGCGCACCGTCGATCCGCATGTGCGGGGTGGCTCCCGCCTGGATGTGGATGTCGGATGCGCCGCGGCTGACCATGCTCCTCAACAGGTCGGCCATGCGCATCCCGCTGCGCGCGCCCGCTGGCTGCTCGAGGGCTGCTCCCTGGCTGCTCACGTCGCTCATGGGGACAAGTCTAGTCGGCCGGGCCACTCGACGGTGTGACATACCCGGGTCGGGTCAGTCGCTGCGCGGCGGCAACCCCCTCGACGCCTGCTCCAGCGCGTCCCTGATCGAGTTACGGAGCGCCACCGCGACGATCGACTCCCGCACGGTGCCGGCGCGCAGCAAGCGCACGGCCTGCTCCAGCCCGTCGATGGTGATCTCGGTGTCCTGGGTGACGCCCAAACCGCGCCCGATACCCAGCACCTCGCCCGTGCGCACGTCCACGAAGCGCAGGTCCACGCCGACCCGCACGGTCGTGATGGTGGTGCCCCCGACCAACCCGAAGACCGCGCTGCCGACCGACGTGCGATCGAGGCTGAACTCCGAGACGGCGCCGGTCAGGATCAGCTCGGCCCCGAGGAGGCGCCCGAGCTCGGCCACCGTGCTGTCGTCGAAGCGCCCGGTCTGGGCGAGGTCCTGCTCCTGGATCACGCGACTGAGCGCCTGACGCTCCACCACTCGGAAGCGGCCGAGGTCGAACAGCTCGTTCGTGACGACGTCCGCGATGCCGCGCGAGAGGTCGACGTACAGACGCGGGTCGCGCTCGCGCGCGCTCAAGACCGACACGTCGAAGCGGACCGGCTCGACCTCGATGTCGTAGACGGCCACCAGCGCCCGCTCGCTGAACGACACCGGCGCCATGCTGTAGGGCCGCACGTCGGCGCGCTCGGTGGC
Organism: Trueperaceae bacterium; assembly: GCA_007122815.1. GTDB lineage: Bacteria > Deinococcota > Deinococci > Deinococcales > Trueperaceae > CSSed10-48. The sequence continues at coordinate 4,508 of SKSV01000133.1, forward strand.
TTGCGCCTCGGTCGACGGCGCGCAGGCTGCCAGCACGACCGCGCCTAGCGCGAGCGCGAGCATGAGAGCGCTTCGGAGGCTACTAACTCTGACCATGCTTGGCCACATGGCGCCAGGTTACCAAGCGCCCCTGTGAGAAGGCGTCAGCCAGCGCCGCCAGAAGTCTCCTTGTCGCGCGCCTCCAGCTTCGACTTGATGCGCTTCAGGACGGTGACCTCCTCCAGCGCGCGCTGCTCGAGCACCGAGCGGATGTCCTTGATCTGGCGCGCGATCCCTGGGATGACGAGCTGCTCCAGGGCGTTGACGCGACGGCTGGTCTTCTTGATCTCCTCACCGATCCGGCGTAGGCGCGTCTCGGTGGCGGCCACCTTGATGATCGCTACGGTCAGCGCCTTGAACTGCGCCGCGGCGTCCAGAGTGTGCGCTCCGACCCCGATGGGCGAGAAGGCGGCGCCCTCCCCGAAGCTCGGGGGCTTGACCAGAGGCACCTTCACACCGAAGAGGTTCTCGACCTCGATGCCGACCTCGACCGTGGCGTCCTCCGCCAGCGCGAGGCTCTTCACCGCTTCCGGGCCGTCCCAGGCGTTGGCCAGGAAGAGCGAGAGGTACGCTTCCTGACTCGCCTTGGTGAGTTCGCGACGCGCCTCCAGCGAGGCTTTGACGAGGTCGAAGAACTCGCCGATCAGCGCGTCGCGCTTGCGCTTGAGCAGGTCGGCGCCGCGGTTGGCTAGCTTCAGCTGGTCGCGCCGCGCGAGCAGGTTCGAGCGCGTGGGAGCGATCGTCTCAGCCATGTCGGCTCAGGTCCCGCTCTTCGCGGAGCCCCAGAGCTCGTCCATCTTGGCGCCGTAGTACTTGTCGATCTGGTCGTTCGCCAGGCGCGTGAGCTCGCTCTTGGGCAGCTTCGAAAGCGTGTTCCAGGCGATGGTGAGGGACTCGTCGACGGTGCGGTTCTCGCTCCCCTGGTTGATGAAGAGCTTCTCGAACTCCTCAGCGAACGCCAGGTAGAGCTTGTCGTTCTCCGAGAGCGCGTCCTCACCCGTGATGGCCACCAGCCGCCGCAGGTCGAGGCCGTTCGCGTAAGCGGCCTGCAGCTGGTCCGCCACGTTCTTGTGGTCGGGGCGCGTCTTGCCCTCACCGATACCGTTGTTCATGAGACGCGAGAGCGAGGGGCCGGGGTTGATGGGCGGGTAGAGGCCCTTGTTGTGCAGGTCGCGCGCCAGGTAGATCTGGCCCTCGGTGATGTAACCCGTCAGGTCCGGGATCGGGTGCGTCACGTCGTCGTCTGGCATCGTCAGGATCGGCAGCTGCGTGACCGATCCCTTCTTGCCCGTCACGACGCCGGCGCGCTCGTAGATCGAGGCGAGGTCGGTGTACATGTAACCGGGGTAACCGCGCCGGCCGGGGATCTCCTCGCGAGCGCCGCCTATCTCGCGCAGCGCCTCGCAGTAGTTGGTCATGTCGGTGAGGATGACCAGCACGTGGTAGTCGTGCTCGAA
>SKSV01000109.1 GCA_007122815.1 Trueperaceae bacterium
CCCGCAGTCGAGGAGCGCATCGCCGGACAGCCCAACCTGTACCTGCGCGAGCGCATCGAGCGCACCTACCCAACCAACCTCGCGGCCCAGGTGGTCGGCTACACCTCGCAGGCCGACCCCGACCGCAACCCCGGCTACGGGGTAGACGACCTGGCGGGCGTCATGGGCGTGGAGGCTACCTGGGAGGCTGCGCTGTACGGCGAAGCCGGGATGCGCCTCGTGCACATCGACCCTCATGGCGTACCGTTGCGCTCCACGGTGATCGACCCCGCTACCCCGGGCGACGACGTGGTGCTGACGATCGACCCACCGGTGCAGCGGCTGGCCGAGGACGTGCTCGACGGCGCCCTGCAGTACGTCAACGTCGATCGCCAGGCGAACGGCCGGCCGCTCGAGAGCGTGGTTCGCGGGGCGTTGGTGGTCTTCGACCCGCGCACTGGAGAGATCCTCGCCATGGCCTCCGCCCCCACCTTCGACCAGAACGTCTTCGCCAAGCGTCCCATCGACCCCGAGGCAGTCGGACGCTACCTCACCGACGTGACCCACAAGCCGCTGCAGAACCGCGCCGTGGAAGCCTACGCGCCGGCCTCTACCTTCAAGCTCGTGACCTCGATGACGCTCCTCGAAGGCGGCTGGATCGGACCATCGACGCGGTACCCCTGCACCGCGAGCTTCCGGCTCGGCGGCGTCACCTTCCACAACTGGGCTGCTTGGGACAAGGGCTCGTACGACGTCCGGAACGCGATCGCCGACTCGTGCAACACGTTCTTCTGGCATGCCGTCGCGAACACCCCGAACGCGACACGCGGTTGGGGTCCGTTCATCGAGCAGGAGGTGACGGTGGCACGCGAGCTCGGTTTCGGTGCCACGCTCGGAGTAGGGGTGCGCGAGGAGAAGCCAGGTCGAATACCGGACGACGAGTGGGTGAGAGCGCAACCGCAGTACGATCACGGCTGGCTACCCGGCTTCACCATGAACACCGTGATAGGCCAAGGCGACGTGCTGGCCACACCGGCTCAGATCGCACAGCTCATCCAGACGCTGGCCATGAGCGGACGGCAGGTGGGACTCCACCTCGTGGGACAGGTGGGCGAAGAGAGCCTCGCCGGAGCGGTGAAGCAGGTCGAGGGGAGCCATTGGCGGACCCTACAGGAGGGCATGCGCATGATGTTCACCGATTACCCCTCACGTAACGTGATGGGACCCGGGGTGTTCCCGGTCGAGGTGGCCGGCAAGACCGGGACTGCTCAGACCGCTCGCGGCGACCACTACACGCACGCCTGGTTCATGGGGTACGCGCCGATGCACGACCCGCAGGTAGGGATCGCGCTGTTCGTCGAGCATGGGGGGTCGAGCTCGCGTGTGGCGGTTCCCTTGGCGCGCGACTTCTTGGCCGGTTACTTCGGTACCGAGAGCGTGCAGGCGGCGCGATGAAGGCGCGCGGTGTGCGGGGCGGGGTGATGCTCTCGCTCGCGTCGGACGACACGCTCGAGACCGTCGACGAGGCGCTGGAGGAGCACGCGGAACTGCTCGTCGGTACGGTGGTGCTCGAGGTCGCCGACAAGGTCCCCTTCGCCGTGCTGGCGGCGTTGGCCGCGAAGATCGAAGAGGCCGGCGGAAGCGTGAAGGACGTGCGGCCCCCGAGCGCGGTGATGCAGGCACGCAGCGAGACGGTGATCCAGGCTCGCACCCTGCGTTCGGGCGGCCGCGTGGTCTCGGGCGGATCGCTGGTGGTGCTGGGCGACGTGAACGCCGGCGCCGAGCTCGTCGCCGACGGCGACGTGATCGTCACCGGGGTGCTGCGCGGCGTGGCGCACGCCGGAGCCAACGGCAACGAAGCTGCGCTCATCTACGCCGACCGGATCCTGGCCCCGCAGCTGCGCATCGCCGGCGCGCTGGCTCAGGGCGACCCGAGCGCCGCCGACCTTCCCGGGCGGCGCCACGAGGTGGCGCTCCTCCAGGACGGCGCCATCGTGGTGAAGCCCTGGTCCGGGTGAGGCGGGCGGCGGGGGCGTGAGCGGCACGAACGCCGGGGCCGAAGGGCAGCCTATGAGCGGATCCCGCACCCGAGAGCTCGAAGGTCTACTCCTGACGCCTCGCGGCTTGCGCATGGGGCGAGTGCGCTTCGCTGATCGCATCGAGTCGCTCGAGGTGGAGGAGGAGCCTGGTCCTAGGAGCGGTCGCTCACCCCTCGTCGTGCCGGGCTTCATCGACCAGCACGTGCACGGCGGTGGTGGGGGCGACGCCATGGACGGCGCCGAGGGGGTGCGCGCGCTCGCCCGCCACCACCTGCGCTTCGGGACCACCGCCTTGCTGGCCACCACCCTCACCGCACCTTGGGAGAGCGTGCTCGCGGCGTTGCGAGGTGTGGCGGAGGTAGCCGCGGCACCCGGGCCTGACGAGGCCGTCGTGGTGGGTGCCCACCTGGAAGGGCCGTTCGTGAGTCCGCGACGCCTGGGCGCCCAGCCGCCACACGCCATCGAGGTGAAGCCCGAGCGTGTCCGTGAGGTGCTCGCACTGAACGTCGTGCGGGTGGTGACGTTAGCCCCGGAGGTGGCCGGGGCGCTGGAGTCCGTACCCGAGTGGGTGGAGGCCGGAGTGCGGCTCAACGTCGGCCACACGCGTGGCGACGCCGAGACCGTAGAGGCCTTCCTGGCGGCCGTGCGGGCGGCCGGCGGCCGCGCTGGGGCCACCCACCTGTTCAACGCCATGGGCGGGATCGAGGGGCGGGCACCGGGACCCGCTGGGGCGCTGTTGGGCGATCCGGACGCCGCGATCGAGCTGATCTGCGACGGTCACCACGTCGCCGGCGCGGCGGTGCGGACGGCCTGGCGTGCGGCACGCGAGAGGCTGGTGCTGATCACCGACGCCATCAGGGCCAGCGGCATGCGCAGCGGCACCAGCGAGCTGGGCGGGCGCACGGTGAGCGTCGTGGAGGGCGCCGCTCGGCTCGAGGACGGTACCCTCGCCGGCAGCATGTTGACCATGGACGCCGCGCTGCGCGGCGCGCTCGAGAGCGGCGTGCCGCTCGAGGCCGCCCTCTTCGCGGCCACGGGCGCGCCGGCGCGCTACCTGGGGCTCGATGACCGCGGTTCCTTGACACCCGGCGCGCGCGCTGACTTGCTGGTGCTCGGGCCAGACCTACACGTTCAGCAGGTGTTCCTCGCCGGCCGTGTGGTCGGCGCAGGGGAGTAGCAGGCTCGGCGCGGGAGAGTAGCAGTTTGGGCGCGGGAGAGTAGCAGGCTCGGCGCGGGAGAGTAGGCGTCAGCCTCCGCCAATGTGTGCCAACGCGCGCCGCCTGGCCAACCTCCACGCTCCTGCGACCGGCGGCCCCGCGGCCGGCTGCGAGGCAGCGCTGAGGGCTTCGGGCAACGCCGAGAGGATCTCGTCGCCGAGCGCGACCGCCACCCCGCCCGTTAGGGCGAGCGCGACTGGGTCGCGTTGGCACTTGGCCGCTACCGTCGTGACGAGCTCCGCCAGGTAAGCGACGGCTCGGCTGCGCAGAGCGGCCGCGATGGGGTCGTCGCCGTAGCGCAAGACCAGCGGGGCCAGGGTAGCGAACTCGCCGGGTGTCGCCGCGCGTGCGCGCGTGACCAGCGCCTCACTGCTCGCTCCCCAGGCGTCCTGAACCGAGCTCGACAGGCTGCCAGGCCGGTCGCGTCCGTCCAGTGCGCGCAGCGTGGTGCGCACCGCCTCGATGCCGAGCCAGGCTCCGCTCCCTTCGTCGCCCACGCGTGATCCCCAACCCCCCGCGCGGGTGCGGCGCCCGTCCTCGAGTTCCGCCACCGCGACGCAGCCGGTGCCCGACACGAGCAGGGCCCTCGCGCCGGGCCCCACCAGCTCCGCCGGGAGGGCCCCCTCCAACGCGACCCATGGGTCGCCGAGGAGCTCCAGGCGCTCGTGCGCCAAACCGCTCGAGGCGAGCGCCGCGAAGAGCGCGGCGCGCTCGTCGCCGCTGTCCACCCCCGCCACGCCGACGCTCACGAACGCTTCAGCCAGGCCCGATGGAGGAGCGCGAGCCGCACTCCAGGCCTGGTCGACCACCGCGCGGATCGCGGCCGCCGCGCGTTCGGCGCCGACCGCGTACGGGTTGCAGGGTTCGTCTCTCTCTGCCACGCCTGGAGGGGTGTCGCCAGGATCGTGGTCGGCGGGCGCCACCCAAGCCCTTCCGCGAGTCCCGCCACCGTCGACCCCTACCACCCAGGGCGGAGGGAGGTCGGAGGGAGGCCGCATGGGGTCGCCGGGCACGTCTCCAGAGGCGCTCATGAGCAAGTGTACGGCGACCAGCACGCTTGTTCGCTGTGGTCTAGCAATGGTATTGGTGGGCCATGATGGGCCTGAGCGAACGCGACGCCGACGCCCCGGCCATGGAGTTGGCGGGCGCTTGGCGGATCGACAAGCGCCGCCCGACACCGGCCTACTTGCAGCTGCACGCGCAACTGTTGGACGCGATCTCGAGCGGAGCACTCCGCTCCGGCCAGGCTCTGCCGAGCGAGCGCGACCTCGCGGTGACCCTGGGGTTGTCCCGCATGACCGTGCGGCGCGCTTTCGAAGAAGCCGCCAGGGACGGGCTAGTGGACCAGCGCCGCGGCTCGGGCACCTACGTGCGCTCGCGCAGGCTGGAGCAGACCGTCGACAGGGTCATGGGCTTCAGCGACGAGGCCGTGGTCCTCGGCTTCCGTCCCGGCAGCCAGCTGCTGGAGGTCGCCATCGTCGAGGCCGACCAGGAGGTCGCCGACGCGCTGGAGTGCCGGCTCGGGGAGCGCGTGCGCCGCGTCAGCCGGGTACGCACCGCCGACGGAGTGCCGCTCGCGCTGCAGGTGGCGCACTTGAGGCCCTCGATGCTGTCGCTGGAGGCGAAGGACCTCCAGCGCCACCAGAGCCTCTACGCGGCCGTGGAGGCCCGCTTCGGCGTCGCGCCGCAGCGCGCACGGCAGAGGGTCTCGGCGCGACTGCCCGACCGCGAGGAGCAGCGCCGGCTGGGGATCGGGCGCAACGTACCGGTGTTGGCCTTCGAGCGCGTCACTTTCGCCGCCGGCGATGAACCGTTCGAGTTCGTGCGCTCCTCCTACCGGGGCGACCGTTACGCCTTGGCGCTCGACCTTCGCGCACCTAATCCGGGGTCCGATCGGCCTCCCGAGTAGCCTCTGGAGGCGCTTCCAGCCGCCACTCTCCCTCCGGCCCGCCGCGCCAGACCCAGCCCTCGCCGGCGGGTCGTGCCGCCAGCGCTCGCGCCACGACCTCGAGCGGCACCCTGGAGGCGAAGCGCGTCTTCAGCTGCCACACCTCCAGGGCTTGCGTCAGGGCGGCCGGGTCGTCGCTGGGCGGTACCCGAGCGCGGCGGGTGTAGGCGTCGGCGCGGGCCACCGCCAGGTCGAACAGCGCTGCGCGGGACGAGCTCACCCTTCAGGGCCGTTCCCGCCCAGCCGGCTGTGAGCCTCGTAGCCCGCGGCGCGCAGCGCCTCCGTGCCGCGCTGCAGCGAACCGTGGTCGGAGAAGGCGAGGCGCATGGCGCCGCCAGACTCGCGCACCCCGAGCACCTCGATGTCCTTGATGTTGACGCCCGCCTCCCCCAACGCGCTGGTGATCCGCATCAGCTCACCCGGCCGGTCGGGCACCGCGATCACCGCCTCGAAACGCGCCGGCAGCAGCGTGCGGCGCACGATCGGGAGAGCGTCGCGCTGCCGCTTCGCGCCCTCCGCCACCTCCAGCAGCTCGTCGGGATCGTCAAGCAGGGTCGCGACGGCGTCGAGCTGGGTGCGGAAGGCGTGCAAGGCCTCACGCACGGCGCGGCTGTTGGCGACGACCATGTCGCGGCTCATGCGCGGGCTGCCCGAGGCCACGCGCGTGAGGTCACGGAAGCCGCCCGCCGCCAGCAGCGCCAGCAGGTCCCGCTCCTCGGCCTGGCCCACCGCTCGCGTGAGCGCCACCGCGGCCAGGTAGGGGAGGTGCGACACCGTCGCCACCAGGCGGTCGTGAAGAG
>SKSV01000135.1 GCA_007122815.1 Trueperaceae bacterium
CGTCGCTCCTGTGCGGCTCTCCACGTCGATCACGACGTCTTCGAAGCTCACGGCCGCGGGCTTGGGTGGCTGCGGCTCGTGCGCGGCGGCCTGCTTGGCAGCCGCTGCGACGGCCGCGGCCAACGACGGCGCGTCGTCCATCTCACCTTCCGCCGCGGTCGTGAGCGCCGCGGAGACGCCGGCGCTCAAGGCGTTGCCCTCCAGGTCCCGCAGTCCGGCGGCTAGCCGGCGCACGTCGTCCGACACGGTGGAGTCGGACCAAGGCACTCCGTACCCTTCCACCCACACGTCGAGTCCTCGGCGGTACACCCGGTGCGGACCGAGGTCGCCGTGCACGATCTCGCGCTCGGCCGCCTCGGCGAGCGCGGAGCAGGCGGCCACCGCGGCGGCGTCGTCCAGGAGCGAGGGGCGATCGGTGACGGGCGAGGCGCCATCTACGAGGTCCGCGACCACGAACCCCTGCTCGTCTTCCCGGCCGACCTCGAGCACGCGGAAGGCGTGAGGATGATCGAGCTCGGTCGCGCCTGCCACGGGCTCGCCCGGGAAGCGGTACAGCCGTACCGGCAGGCCCGTCACCGCGTCCAGCGCCCGCATCACGCTCGCGGGACCCTGCTCGACGCTCTCTCCTGCGGGCGTGTAGCGCGTCGCGCGGCTCATGGACGGTAGCGCGTCGCGCGGCTCATGGACGGCGCGAACCGTGATCGCTAGGGGGGCGGCTCGAACGCTCTAGGAGCATCGCTTCGAGTTTACCGGCAGGCCTGCTCACCAACAAGGCTCGCGAACCGATCACGCTGCCGGGCCCGAGTCGGCCCGAGCGTTACGGAGCGCCGCCAAGCCTGGTACGGTCGCTGGCATGTCCGCCAGCGAAGCGAGCCTCAGCGAAGCGTTAGCGACCGTCATCGATCCGGAGCTGAACCAGGACCTGGTGAGCCTTGGCATGATCGAGCGTGTCGCAGTCGACGGCGGAGCCGTCACGGTGACGGTGCAGCTCACCACCCCGGCGTGTCCCATGAAGGCCCAGATCGAGGCCGACGTGATGCGTGCTGTGTCGGGTGTCGAGGGCGTGGAGCGCGTGTCCGTGGAGTTCACGGCCGAGGTCCGCGGCAGCCCGAAGGAGGCGCTTCCGGGCGTCAAGCACGTGATCTCGGTCGGGTCGGGTAAGGGTGGGGTCGGCAAGTCCACCGTTGCCGCCAACCTCGCCGCCGCTCTGGCCCAGGACGGCGCCGCGGTGGGTGTGCTCGACGCCGACATCTACGGTCCGAGCCAGGCGAAGATGTTCTCGGTCGAGGGCAAGCGCCTCATGGCTGACGACGAGAAGCGCATCATCCCCTTGCAGAACTTCGGCGTGAAGGTGATCTCGATCGCCAACCTGGTCGAGGACGGCCAGGCGCTCACGTGGCGCGGTCCGATCCTGCACGGCACGCTGACGCAGCTCCTGCAGCAGACGGTCTGGGGCGACCTGGACTACCTCGTGGTCGACCTGCCGCCCGGCACGGGAGACGTCCAGCTCTCGCTAGGTCAGCTCGTCGACCTCACCGGCATGGTGCTCGTCACCACCCCGCAGGACGTCGCCCTCATGGACGTGCGCCGCGCCTACACCATGGCTCGCAAGACGCACCTGAACGTGCTGGGCGTCATCGAGAACATGAGCTGGTACGAGCTGCCCGACGGCAGCCGCGACCTGATCTTCGGTGAGGGTGGCGCCGCCACCTTCGCGGACCAGGAGGGACTGCCGTTGCTCGGTCAGATCCCCATCACCCGCGGCCTGCGTGAGAGCGGCGATGCCGGTGTGCCGCTCGTGATCGCGGAGCCGGACAACCCCAGCGCGCAAGCGCTGCGGCGCGCCGCGCGCCTGCTGGCGGGGCAGGTCTCAGTCCAGGCGCTGAACACGCTTCCCGTGGTCTGAGCCCGCGACCGAGCTCGTTACCGTGTATGCTCGTCGACGACGGGAGGAGTAGCCCTCCCGCGGCCGCCAGAGAAGCCGGGTGACCGATCCACGGTGACGGTCGCTGAGAGCCTGGCGCGGCCGCCGGGGTGAACGTCGCCCGCCACGCCGCGAAAGCGCGAGTGCTCGCGCTAGCGCCCGCTCCGAGCGCTATCGCGGCGTCAGAGGCAGAAGGGCGCACTGGCGCCTGCGTAGAGCCTCCGGAGGACGGTCCGTCTGGGCCGCAGCCGCCCCGAGAGTGCGGCTTTCGAGAGCCCCGGAACACGCCGGGGAAGCGCGGTGGTACCGCGGGGTACGGCACCTCGTCCGCAGCTAGCACGCCTTTCGCCTAACGGTCCCGGGAACAGCCCGGGCTCGCGCAGGGAGGACGCTCGCATGACGAAACCAAGCCCGCAGGCCCCACCGCAGCTCGCATCCCAGTACGATCCGCGCGAAGTCGAGCCGCGCTGGGCGCGACGCTGGTGGGAGGAGCCCTTCCGCGCCGATCCCGAGAGCGGGAAACCCCCCTTCACCATCGTCATCCCGCCGCCGAACGTGACGGGCAACCTGCACTTGGGGCACGCCTTCGACAACACCATCATCGACGCGCTGATCCGCTACAAGCGCATGCGCGGGTTCGAGGCGCTCTTCCAGCCGGGCACCGATCACGCCGGGATCTCCACGCAGGTGCAGGTGGAGCGAGCGCTGGCCGACGAGGGCCTCGACCGCCACGAGTTGGGCCGTGAGGCGTTCTTGAAGCGCATGTGGGCCTGGAAGGACCTCTATGGCGGCATCATCTTCGAGCAGTTACAGCGGCTGGGGGTCACCGCCGACTGGTCGCGCACCCGCTTCACCATGGACGAAGGCCTCTCGCGCGCGGTCCGCACGCAGTTCGTGGAGCTCTACCATCGCGGGCTGGTCTACCGCGGCGAACGCATAGTTCACTGGGACCCGCTCAGCCAGACCACTCTCTCCGACCTCGAAGTCGACCGTGACGAGCGACCAGGTAAGCTCTACACGCTCGCCTACGAGCTCGAGGGTGCGGAAGCTGCGCCGGCGAGCCGCGCTGGGGAGGGCTCCGGCGAGGCGATCCTGATCGCCACGGTGCGGCCCGAGACCATCTTCGGCGACGTGGCGTTGGCGGTGCACCCGGACGACCCACGCTACGCGGCGCTCGAAGGAAGGCGCGTGCGCGTGCCGCTGACCGAGCGCTACGTCCCGGTGATCACCGACGAGGCCGTCGAGCGTGACTTCGGCACCGGGGCGCTGAAGATCACGCCGGCTCACGACCCCACCGACTTCGAGATCGGCGAGCGCCACTCCCTCCCGCGCCCTTCCGTGATCGACCGAGACGCGCGGCTCTGCAGCGACCTGGTTCCCGAGCGCTTCCGCGGCATGGAGCGCTTCGAAGCCCGCGAGGCGGTCGTGCAGGCGTTGCGCGAGAGCGGTGAGTTGCGCGAAGTGCGCGATCACAGCGTGGCTCTGGGCGTTTCGCAGCGCACCAAGGCGGTGGTCGAGCCGCTCCTGTCACTGCAGTGGTTCTACGACGTCCGCCCTGCCGCGAAGCGCGTGCTGGCAGCGCTACAGGCCGGCGAGATGCGGGTCGTGCCCGAGCGTTACGAGAAGGTGAACCGTGACTGGCTCGAGGCGATCCGTCCCTGGAACATCTCGCGCCAGCTCTGGTGGGGGCACCGGATCCCCGCCTGGTACGACGAGGAGGGCAACGTCATCGTGCCCGACCCGAGCGACCCCGCGCGTGACCCCACGGACGACCCGCGCTACGCGGGGCGCGAGCTGCGCCAGGACCCCGACGTCTTCGACACCTGGTTCAGCAGCAACCTGTGGCCGTTCAGCACGCTCGGCTGGCCGGACGAGTCCGATCCCTTCTTCCAGCGCTTCTACCCCACGGACGTGCTGGTCACCGGTTACGACATCCTCTTCTTCTGGGTCGCGCGCATGCAGCTCGCGGCCTACGAGTTGACCGGTCGCGCTCCGTTCCACACGGTCATGCTGCACGGGCTCGTGCTCGACGCACAGGGCCAGAAGATGTCGAAGTCGAAGGGCAACGGCATCGATCCGCTCGAGGTCATCGACGCCAGCGGCGCGGACGCCCTACGCTTCGCCACGGCGTACGCCTCCACCGGCGCTCAGGACGTTCGTTGGGACGACCGCCGGGTCGAGATGGGGCGCGCCTTCGCCAACAAGCTCTGGAACGCGGCACGCTTCGCCCTGCCACACCTGGCGGCAGGGGATGACTCGGTCGCTGGGCCCGCCGCGCGTCTGGCCGACCGTTGGATGCGCAGCCGCGCGGATCGCGCCGTGGCGGCCGTCACCCGGCACATGGAGGACTACGACCTGGGGCTCGCGGCCAGGGCCGTGTACGAGGCGGTCTGGTCGGAGTTCTGCGACTGGTACCTGGAGGCGGCCAAGCCGGCGCTGCGCGCGGGCGACGAGGGCACCCGTGCGACCTTGGCGGGCAGCCTCGCGACCTTCCTGCAGATCTTGCACCCGCTGATGCCGTTCATAACCTCGGAGCTCTGGGAGGCGCTCGGGCGGGAAGCGCAGGTGGCGCTCTCGAGCTGGCCCCGGGTCGACGAGGGCGCTCGGGACGAGGCTGCAGAAGAGGATTTCGCGCGGCTCCAGGCTGCGGTCAGTGCGGTCCGCCAGCTGCGCGTGGAGGCGGGTTTGGCCCCCGGGCAGGTCCTCGCCGTGGTCGTCGAGGGCTCCGCGGCGGAGGTGGTGGCGCGGGAAGCCGAGGTCTTCGGCTCGCTCGCCCGAGCGCGCGTTCTCGACGCGCTCCCCACGGGTGCCAGCCTCGCGCGTTCGCTGCCCGAGTGCACCGTGCGGCTCCCGCTGGAGGGTGTCGTGGACGTCGAGTCGTGGCGCGCGCGGCAGCAGAAGCGTTTGGCCGACGCGCGCGCCGCGCTGCGCAAGCACGAGGGCAAGCTAGCGAACGAACGTTTCGTGGCGAACGCTCCGAGCGCGGTCGTCGCGGAGGAGCGCAGGCGTGCCGCTGAGGCGACGGAGCTCATCGCGTCGATCGAGGCGAGTCTAGAGGCCCTCTCCACCTGAGTCCGGGGCGGATTCAAGCCGCTGGCCGACCCGACGTGATCGGTCCGTTCCAGCCCGCGAGGCCACCCTCCAGGTGCCGCAACCCGACGACGCCGGACGACCCCAGGATCTCTGCTGCCGTGACGCTCCTGACACCGTGGGCGCAGTACAACACGTAGACGGAGGCGTTCGGCAACTCCGGCGGCGCCTCGTGTAGGACGGAGAGTGGACGATTCAGGGCCCCCGGGATGTGGCCTGCCTCGAACTCCGATGGCTCACGCACGTCGACGAACAGGGCTCCCGGCAGGCTGGCTGCCGCTTGGGCATCGAGAGCAAGCGGCGCCGCGCAGCTGGCCGCCTCCGCATGGACCGGCTCCGCCGTCCCTGCGCAGCCGGCGCAGCCGTCACGCTTCAACACGGCAACCTGGCGACTGCTCATGTCGCGGGCGTCTATGTACCACAGTCTGCCCGTGAGGGTCCGCAGCGACCGGTCTCGATCGCCGCCCGCGAGCAGTTTGACGACCTCGGCGGCCTGGATGGCCCCCGTCATGCCCACGAGTGGACCGAGCACGCCAGCCTCGGCGCAGTTCGGAACCCAACCCTGCGGCGGATGGGGAAACAGGCAGCGGAGGCAGGGGCCGTGGCGGACGTCGAACACGGTTACCATCGCCTCCATCGCGGTGACCGAGCCGTACACCAGCGGTAGACGCAACCTCGCCGTCGTGTCGGCAAGAAGATACTTGGCAGGGTAGTTGTCGCTGCCGTCCACGACGATGTCGTGTTCGAGGAGCAGCGTCTCGGCGTTCGCCTCTTCGAAGCGGCCCTCTATGCCGAGGATCTCGATGTCGGAGTTCAGACCACGTAGGCGCGCGGCCGCAGCGTGTGCCTTCGGCGCGCCTTCGTCGCGCTCGCTGAACAGCACTTGGCGCTGCAGGTTGGTTCGTTCGACACGGTCCGGATCGATGATCGTGATCCGCCCCAACCCGACCCCGGCGAG
>SKSV01000265.1 GCA_007122815.1 Trueperaceae bacterium
GGCGTGGATCCCCTCCCCCGCGTGGCTGACGCTGCCATCGACGCGAGCGAGGGTGGCCGCGGCGGCGGGTCGCCCAGCGTGGACGATGGCGTGGGGCGCGACGCGCATGGCGAGGCCGTCGCTCCAGGCGTGGTAGTGGCGCCCCGAGGCGGGCGGCTCGAGGCCGCGGCGGAGGTTGTCGATCGCTGCCATCTCGCTGAACCCCGCCCCCTTGAACGGTCCCGCTTGCGGCACGATGCGCTCGCGCCAGGCCGCGGCGAAGTCCGCTGCGCTCGCCGCGCCGCGGTGGTCGATCAGCACTCGGGCGCTGAAGAGTGCGTACTCGGTGTCGTCGCTGACCGCCGCCGCCGGATCGAGGAGGTCCTCGATCCGGCCGAAGCGGGCACGCACGGTCTCGGGAGTGAGACCCTCTGTCGGCTGGCCGAGGGCGTCACCCACGGCCAGTCCGACCAGGCACCCGCGCGCGCGGGCGGTGTCGATCACGTCAGCGGTTGATCGTGCGCGTGCCTTCACGCTCGATCTCTGCCGCCGCCTGCTCGACCGTGATGCGGCCCGAGAAGAGCTCCTGCAGCACCGGCGTCATGACGCGGTTGCGGACCTCGGTGTAGTTGGGGACGAGCTGGAAGGCGGCGAGCCGCAGGTGACGGGCGGACTCGGTCGCGACGTCCCAGCCGGCTTCGCTGGTCTGGAACTCCGGCAGGTCGAAGCTGCTGGCGCGGGTCGGGAAGAGCCAGTCGCCCTGGGCCAGCGTCGCCATGTTCTGGGTGTCGAGCAGGAACTCGATGAACGCCGCTGCCTCCTCCTGGTGAGGCGACGCCGCGGGGATGCTGAGCGTCTGCGTGGCCGAGCCCTGCTCCTGCGTGTCGGCGACGAGCGGCGGCAAGACGCCCCAGTTGAAGCCCTCGGGCGCGTTCTGGACGATCTGCTGACGCGCCCACACGCCGATGCCCGGGAGCATCGCGTAGCGGCCCTCGAAGAAGCCCGGGAAGAGCTCGGGCCCGGAGAGGCCGGCGCTGTCGGGGAACGCGGTGCCTTCCTCGAACATCATCTCGGTGATGATGCGCAGGACCTGCTGTTCGGCCTCGCCGACACGGACTTCCCAGTTGCCGTCGGCGTCTTGGTAGAAGAAGTCGCCGCCGAACCCAACCGAGAGGTTCAGGATGCGGTTGACCGGCGCGCGGAGGCCGAAGGCGGCGCCGTACACCTCGGGCTGGCCGTCACCGTCGGTGTCCTGCGTCAGGGTCGCGGCAGCGGAGCGCATGTCGTCCCAGCTCCAGGGCTCGTCGATGGTGGGAGGCGTGACGCCGGCATCGGCGAAGAGGTCTGCGTTGTAGAGCACGATCAGGCTCTCCCACAGGAACGGGACACCCCAGATGTTGCCGTCGGCGTCGGTGACCGACTCCCACGCGCCGGGTACGACGTCGGACAGCATGTCCTCGGAGAGCACGCCCGAGAGCTCGGTCAGGTATCCGCGGCCACCGAAGTCGATGATGGCGCGCGACTCGTAGTGGAAGACGTCGGGCACGGAGCGGGTCTCGAACGAGGTGATCAGGAAGTCGTGGATCGAGCCCCAGTCGATCTGCTGGTACTCGACCTGGATGTCGGGGTTCTGTGCGTTCCACGCGTCGACCACGGCGGTGACGGACTCGATCGCCTGCTCTTGCCAGGCGAGGCTGACGAACCTGAGTTGGACGGGCGCTTGCGCGGCGGCGCTGCCGAACAGGAGCGCGGCGGCAGCGGCGAGCGCCAGCAGGACGGGCGTTGAGCGGTTGGTACGCATCTAGGGTTCCTCTCTTCGTGCGGACGATGGATCCGATGGACGTTCGGGTGCATGGACAGCGGCTGGGGTCACATCACTGCTTCACCCCCCCGGAGAGCAGGCCGGACACGAGGCCCTTCTGGAGGAAGCCGAACAGGATGAGCGTAGGAATCGTCGCCAGGACGCTGCCAGCGGCGAGCGGGCCCCAGCGCGCGAGCCCCTCGACCCCGCGGAAGCGCGCGAGGTTGACCTGGATCGTCTGCAGCTCCGGCGACTTCACGAGGACCAGTGCGAAGAAGAACTCGTTCCACGCGTTGATGAAGCCGTAGAGGCCGGTTGCCACCAGGCCGGGAAGGATGAGTGGAATCAAGACGCGCGTGATGATCTGGAAGTGGTTCGCTCCGTCAATGGCCGCGGAGTGCTCGATCTCGACCGGGACGTTACGCACGTAGCCGCGGAGCATCCAGAGCACGAACGGGAGGCTCCAGACCGTGTAGACCAGGACGAGTCCGAGGTGCGTGTTGCCGAGGCCCAGGCGCGACAGGATCATGAAGAGCGGAACGATGATGAGGATCATCGGGAAGGTCTGCGAGATCAGGATCCAGCCGACCACGGGCTTGTTGACGCCGCCGGGTCGGCGCGCCAACACGTACGCCGCGGGCGTGGCGATCGCCAGGGTGAGCAGCGACGAGGCGACCGCGACACGGAACGTGTTGAACGCCGTCTGGAGGATGCGCTCGCCGAAGAGCGCCTGACGGTAGTTCTCGAGCGTCCACGTGTCGGGGAGCAGCTGCGCGCCGCGCTGCATGATCTCCGCGGAGGGCTTGAACGAGGTCAGGACCAGCCACACGAGCGGGAACGCGAGGAAGAAGACGAACGTCCAGAGGGCGATGGTCATCGCGAAGCGAGCGAGCGGCGGCGTGCGGTTCATGCGGTGCCCCCTTGGGCGGCTCGGAACTGGGTGCGCATGTACGCGACGAGCACCAGGCCGATCACCAGCGTCATGACGGTCCCGAGGGCCGAGGCGTAGGCGAGGTTGCCGAACTGGAACGCCTCTTCGTACGCGAAGAGCATCGGGAGCCGGGTCGATCCCGCAGGTCCGCCCTCGGTGAGGACGAAGACGAGGCCGAAGGAGTTGAAGTTCCACATGGCCTGGAGCGCGGTGATCGACATGATCACCGGCCACATCAAGGGGAGGGTGACGTGGCGGAACTGGCCCCACGCGCCGGCGCCGTCGATCGCCGCCGCCTCACGCACCTCGCCGGGGATGGCCTGCAGGCCCGCCAGGAGGACGACCGTCGTGGTGGGCAGCGACGACCATATGCCGACAACGATGACGGCGGGCAGCGCCCACGTGAAGCTGGTCAGCCACTGGATGGGCCGATCGATCATCCCGAGCGAGATCAGGGCGCCGTTCAGGGCACCAGCGTCGGGGTGGTAGATGAGACGCCACATCAGCCCCTTGATCACCGGCGGGATGGCCCAAGGCGCGAGGACGAGGACCCGCGCCAGCGTCTGGCCTGGCAGGCGGGCGTTGAGCAGCATCGCCAGCATGAGGCCAAGGACGACCTCGCCGGTGGTGACCGCGACGGTCCAGACGCCACCGACGCGGAACGAGCGCCAGAACTGGCGGTCCTCGAGCATGTAGCGGAAGTTCTCGAAGCCGATGAAGCGTGTCTCGCGCGCGCCGAGCTCGTAGTCGGTGAAGCCCAGCCAGATGCCCTGGAACAACGGGGCGACGGAGAACACCAGCACCGGCAGCAGGGCCGGGATCAGCAGCCACAGCGGGATCGCCATCCCGCTCTTACGCATCGGGCGCCTCGAGCACGGTGTGGCGCGTGGAGGACTCGCGGATGACGAGGTTCGGGAGCACGTTGACGATGCGCGGCGCGATCGGTTCGCTGGCGTTCAGGCGCTCGAGCAGCAGGTCGGCAGCGAGGCGCCCGCGCTCCTCGGCGCGCAGCGACACGCTCGTCAGCGTCGGGGCGGTCATGGCCGCCATGTCAATGTCGTCCATGCCGACCACCGCGACGTCGTTCGGGACGTCGCGGCCGCGTTCCCGCAGGCGCCGCAGCACGCCGATCGCCATCGCGTCGTTGGCGCAGAAGACGCCATCGACGTCAGGGGCGCGCGCGAGCAGGTCGTCGACGGCGCGGTAGCCGCTGGCGGTCGTGAAGTCGCCATCGACGATACGGTCGCTGGGTACCTCGAGCCCGCGGGCCAGGAACGCGTCGAGGAATCCCGCCGCGCGCCGCTCCGCCGGGACCGTGCCGGGGGTGCCGTTGACCATGGCGAGGCGCCGGCGGCCCTGATCGACCAGGTGTCCCACGGCAAGGTGGACGCCCGCGGCCGAGTCCACTCGGACGGCGTCGACGGCGAGGTCGTCGGGGTAGCTGCCGATCAGGCAGAGGCGGTCGGCGGCGTCGCGGATCTGCTCGAGCAACGCCGCGCCGGGGCGCAGCGAGACCAGGACCATGCCGTCGAGCTGACGCCGGTGGAGGCCGCGCAGCACGGTGCGCTCGTCTGTGGCACCGTTGTGCGTGCTGATGAGCGAGAGCTGGTAGCCGCGCTCGGCCGCCACGCGTTGGATGCTCGTGGCCATCTGGACGTAGATCGGGTTGGCGACGTCGGGGATGGCGAGCGCGATCTGCTCGGTCGCCTGGCGCTTGAGGCTGCGCGCCGCGTGGTTGGGTACGTAGCCGAGGTCGCGCACGGCCGCGTCGACGCGTCGCCGCGTCTCGCTCGGCGCGTTGGCGCCGTTGAGGACGCGCGAGACCGTGCCAGCCGAGACACCGGCGCGCTTGGCGACGTCGAGGATCGTGACGGGCTTCGCTCGGCTGCGTACGGTCATGCTCCTCCAGGACTCTGGTCGGACGTAGCGGCGGGGTCGCGCTTCGCGGCTCACGGAGCACGTGTCGATGTCGGTCGTATGGCGTAGGTTAAATCGATTCAATCCCGTCCGTCAAGACGTGTGATGCTGACTAGCACGCTAATTGCTTCTCATGACGCCTAGACAGTGCAGCGCTTATCGTTGAATCGTTCCAGGAGAGGCATGGTGACGGATCGCGTCACCGACGAGGAGGCGCATGTCGCGACCGCACGGACCCCGACCCATCGACCGCCCCACCCGCGTGCCCCTCGAGCCCACCGCCGACCTGCGCTGCCTCGACGACGCCAAGACGTTCGCGGCGCCCGACGACCCGCGCGACTGGGCCGCGTGGCGCAGCAACCTCGCTCGCTGGCGCCTGGAGGCGCGCGAGCGGCTCGGCTACGTGCGCTGTCATGGCGACGACCGCGCGCCGCCCTACGCGCTGGCGTTCGTGCAGCTGTGGGACGAGGCGTTGTACGACCACGCCAGCGGTCGCTTCGACGTCGAACGCTTCCTCGCCGCCGCCCAGCAGACCTACGGCGGCGTCGACGGCGTGCTGCTGTGGCACGCCTACCCCGTGATCGGGATCGACGAACGCAGGCAGCTCGACTTCGTCCGCGACATCCCGGAGCTCGTCGACGTGGTCGCGGCGTTCCAGGAGCGCGGGGTCCGCGTGTACCTGTCGCACCTCCCCTGGGCGAGCGGCCCGCTCGGACACGACGACGTGGAGGTGGCCGAGACCCTGGCGTGGCTCGGCGCCGACGGCCTCTTCATCGACACGGCCAGGGAGGGGACCCCGGCGCTCATGGGCGCCGTCGCCGAGCGCGGACTCGACGTGTCGATCGGCGGTGAGTCGCACGTCCCGCTGGCACGGTTGGCCGACCACGGCGTGAGCTGGGCGCAGTACTTCGCCGACTCCGACGTACCCGGCGTCCTGCGCAGCCGGTGGTTCGAACAAGCCCACATGCTCCATCACACCCGCCGCTGGCACGTCGACCACCTCGAAGAGCTCCACTCCGCATGGATCAACGGGAGCGGGGTGCTGCTGTGGGAGAACGTCTTCGGCGTATGGGTCGGCTGGAACGCCCGCGACCGTGGCGTGCACGCGGCCATGCGCGCGGTGCAGCGCAGCCACGGCGCGTGGTTCAGGCACGGGCAGTGGACGCCCTTGGCCGACCACCCCGGCGCTGGGGTCCGCGTGTACGCCTCGCGGTGGGAGCACGACGGCGCCACGTTGTGGACGATCGTGAACCGCGGGGGCGATCACGACGGACCGTGGTTGCGGTGCGCGGCGCGACCCGACGCGCACTGGGTCGACCTGGTCACGGGCCGACGCCTCGA
>SKSV01000380.1 GCA_007122815.1 Trueperaceae bacterium
CTTGGAGGCCGACGTCGAGGCGGCGCGCCGGGAGGCGCGCGAGGGAGGCATACCGTTCCTGCTGGCGAACGGACGGTTGGAGGTCGTGGCGGAGGGGGAGCACGGTGAGCGGCTCGCGAGTTTGGAGGCGGCCCTGATGGGTGCGGGTGCTAACGCGTGAGCAGCGGAGGTGAGGCTTGAGCGCGGGTGGTGACACGTGAGCGCCGACACCGCTCTGGACGAGGCCCTGCAGGAGCGCCTGGTTGCCGGCGAGAAGCTGGTCCTGGCGCTGCCGAAGGGCCGCGTGATGGGTGAGAGCCTCGAGGCCTTGCGCCAGGCCGGCCTTCGACTGGCGGCCAGGGTGGAGGGGCGAGCGCTGCGCCACGACGCCGGTGACGCCCTCGTGATCGAGATGCGCAACGCGGACGTGCCGACTTATGTCGAGATGGGCGTCGCGGACGCGGGCATCGTGGGCAAGGACGTGCTGCTCGAGTCGGGCAGCCGCCTGGCCGAACCCGTCGACCTGGGCTTCTCCGCCTGCCGGTTGTCGCTGATCAGGCCGCGCGGCGCGAGCGGCACCATCGAGCGCGTGGCCACCAAGTACCCGCGCGTCACCGCTTCGTACCTCGCCAGGCGCGGCAGCAGCGCTGACGTGGTGAAGCTCACCGGTAACGTCGAGCTGGCCTGCCTCACGGGGCTGGCCGACGCCGTGGTGGACGTGGTCCAGACGGGCGGCACGCTGCGCGACAACGACCTCGAGGAGGTCGACGTCATAGCCCACAGCAGCGCCCGCTTCGTGGTGAACCGCGCCTCCCTGAAGCTCCGCTCGGAACGCCTGCGACCGCTCATAGACGCGTTGAGACGGCTTCCCGGCGCGCGCTGAGCGCAACCGGGGCGTCGCCTGGGCCGGGCAGGCTACGGCCGCGATCAGGAAGGCTGTGCCCGCTCCGCTCCGGCGTCGCTGCTCTCACCGCTCGGCGGCTGGGTTCCCTCCCCCGCTCCAGGCGTGTCGACCTGCGGCGCGGCAGGTTCGGATCCGCCCGGTTCCGACCCGCCCGGAGGCATCTGGTACAGGCGAACCTCGAGTGGCGTGGTGCCGGGCTGCAGGGTGCGCTGCGGGAAGGCGATCTCGATGCCCGCCGCGTCGAAGGCGGCCTTCAGCTCGCGTGTGATGCCGTTGCGAAGCGCCAGGAAGTTCTGCGACTTGCCCCACACCGCGTAGAGGTAGTCGATCGAGGAGTCACCGAAGCCAGTCCAGATGATCAGCGGACCGGGTTCGTCGAGGCAGAGCGGGTTGTCGCGCGCGACGTCGAGCATCGTCTGCTGCACCAGCGCGAGGTCGGAGTCGTAGGCGACCCCCACCTTCACGTCGACGCGTCGCAGCGGGAAGCGGTTGAGCGTGGTGATGCGCGCCTTGACCATCGTCTCGTTCGGGATGCGCACCTGGAGGTTGTCGAAGGTGCGGAGCTTGGTCGAGAGGACGTCTACCGAGAGCACCTCGCCCGTAACGTCGTCCACCGTGATGATGTCGCCGATGCTCACCGCCTTCTCCACCACCAGGAAGAGCCCGGCGATGAGGTTCGCGGCGGAGGTCTGCGAGGCGAAGCCGATCGCCACGGTGACGATGCCCGCCGCGCCCAGGAGCACCGTGAAGTCGAAGCCGAACTGACGCATGGCCGAGATCCCGAAGAGGATCAGGACCCCGTAGTAGACGAAGCGCGTGAGCAACTGCCGCTGTTGGGCCGAGAGCGCCAGGGCGCTGCGGCGCAGCGCGAAACGCGCCCCTCGCGCGAGCGTCACGCCCAAAGCGAGGTAGAGGATCGCACGCAGCAGCGCTCCCAGGTGAGCCGGGTCGAGGAACCAGGCGCCCAGCCTCACGAGCGGGTCGGAGAGGTTCTCTGCACCGTTCACGGTGTGTTGGCTCCGATCTGCAGCAGCCGGCTGAAGGCGCGCACCACCGAGCTCTTGCTGCCCTCACTTCGGGGTTTGGCGAGGCGTTCGCTGGCGCCGCGAGCCGCGGTCGGCACGCCCGACTCCACCTTCACCGCGGCGAGGTCTCCGCTGGTCTCGCGCGTGAGGCTGAGCGCGTTCGTCCACAGCGCACCCGTGGCGTCAGCGTAGACGCCGAGGAGCGGCACGGGCACCTGCACCCGCTCGAACTCCAGCGGGTCCGCCGCCTTGTTCTCGATGGTGACCGGCGTGATGGCGAGGTGAGGCAGCCTGGGCACCTCGTCCAATCGCAGGTAGCCCGCGGTGCGGGTCGCGTAACAGAGCTCTCCAGCCACCGTGTTGCGACCGAACCAGGTGTCTGACGGGCGCTCGAGCGGCAGCTCCGTCAAGCGCTGCGGCTCGGACCGCTCCTCCGCCTTGTGGCGCGTGCCGGGGCGCTTGCGCGCCACGCGCTCCACGGACAACACCATCCAAGTCGGAGTGCTCACGTACAGCGTGACGCGCTCGCCTGGTCCTACGGACAAGCGGGTCTCGGGACGCACCACGAAGGCGCGGTCCGCTTGGGCGACGCTCACCACCAGGCGGGTAGGGGCATCAGCGAAGCAGAAGCGCACGTCGGGGACGCGCTCCTCCAGCTCTTCAGCCGCCGCCTCGTGCGGCCGCTCCGCAGGGCAGGCGTCTCTCTCGTCGGGCCAGTCGCTGCCGGCGCTGAACACCCGCCAATCGTTACTGCGACGCTCCACCCAGACTCGTGTGGGGCCAGCGACGACCCTGACCACGCCTCCCGAGGGCATGTCGACGGAGCCCCACCACTTGAGCTCGGGACGGGACTCGTCGGCGGCTGCCTTAAGGCCGGTGCGCGCAGGTGCGCGCTCTCGCGTCTCGCTCATGATGCCGCCCAGCATAGCCTTGGCGACCGCCCCGTCGCTGCTGTCCTGTCGCTGCCGTCCCCTACGTAGCTGCCGTCCCGTCGCTGCCGCCCCCTATGATGTGGCGATGCCGAACCGACCGAGACACGAGCCGGGGGATGGTGATCCAGAGCCGGGAGCCGCGAGCACCGCGCCAGGGGGCTCGGAGGGGCTTGGCGAAGAGAACTCGCCCGTTCACGCGCACGCCGGTGCCAGCCTGGACGAGAACGGCAGACGCCCGCTCGTCATGGTGGGCGATTACGCCTGGGACGTGCTGATCCGCACGAACACGGCGCTCCTCCCGGGCGGCGACACCTTCGGCGAGGTGCAGCTCGCCCCCGGCGGCAGCGCCGCCAACGCCGCGGTCTGGGCTGCGCGCTGTGGCCTGCCGGCGACCTTCGTCGGCAAGGTGGGTCGCGACAGGTTCGGCTCGCTCGCCGAGGACGACCTGCGAAACGAAGGCGTGGAAGCCTACCTGGTTCGTACCGATGCCCAGCTCACCGGCTCGGTGGCAGTGTGGATCGACCACACCGGGCAGCGCTCGATGGTGTCGGGCAAGGGCGCCGACCACGCGCTCTTCCCGCAAGAGCTGCCACGCCCGCTGCTCGCGACCGCCGAGCACCTCTACCTCTCGGCGTGGGCGCTCTTCGACGACCCCCCGCGCGCCGCGGCGTGCGAGGCGGCGCGGCTGGTGCGTGACGCGGGGGGAACGGTCTCGCTCGACCCGGGGTCGTTCCAGATGATCGAGGCGATGGGCGTCGAGACGTTCTTGGACGTCACCCGGTCACTGCGGGTGCAGGTCCTCTTCCCGAACGTCGATGAGGCCGCTGCGCTCTCGGGCACGAGTGACCCGGCCGGCATGGCGGAGCGGCTCGCGCGCCTCTACCCGGAAGCCCTGATCGCCCTTAAGCTCGACGCCGAAGGGGCCTTCCTGCTCGAGCCGGACGGCACCGCAACGGCCATCCCGCCGCAGGTGAACCGCTTGGTCGACGCCACCGGCGCCGGCGACGCCTTCGCCGGCGCCTTCTTGTCGCGCTGGTTGCGGGGCGTGGACGCCGCCGAAGCTGCACGCTTCGCGGTGGAGGTCTCCGAGTGGGTCATCCAGCACGTGGGGGCCCGCCCCCCGCAGGATGCCGAACTGCGCAGGGTCCTGGACGCCGCCTCTCTGGCCTGATTGCGGCGAGCCTCGAACCGCGCTACCATCCCCAATGACCGAACCCGGAGACATCAGCTCGGGCCTGGGCCGGGCCTTCGCCGACCCGGCCGTGCACCGAGACCCGTACCCCTTCTACGCACGAGCTCGCGAGGAGGCGCCCTTGCTGGAGCTCGTCGTGCCGGAGCACCCGCTCGGCCGGCTCTGGTTGGTTACGCGCTACGAGGACGTGCAAGCCGTGCTCGGCGACCACCGCCGCTTCTCGAGCGACGCACGATCCCTCTACGGACCCGGCCCCGAGGGCGCACCGGAGCCGTCGATGCTCAGCCAGGACCCGCCCAACCACACGCGCCTGCGCGGTCGCGTGGCGCACGACTTCACCCCCAAGCGCGTGGCGGCGATGAGGCCCTCGATCGAGCGGATGGTGGACGAGCGCGTGGAGAGGCTCTTGGAGGGGGGCGAGTTCGACCTCATCGGCGAGCTCGCGCTCCCGGTGCCGGTCCTGGTCATCTGCGAGCTCCTGGGGGTACCCGAGGGGGAGGAGCGCGAGCAGCTCGCGTTCTGGTCCAAGGAGTTCATCGACTCGAGCGGGGTCGGCAACACGGGCGAGAACGTCAAGGAGCGCAACGAGGCCGCCAACATGGCGCTCGCGAGCTACTTCGCGAGCCTCGTCCAGCGCAAGCAGGCGGAGCCCGACGGAGCGCTCATCAGCGCGCTCCTGCAGCCCGCGGAGGGCGAGGAGCCGCTGAGCTTCCCCGAGCTGGTGTCGATGTGCGTGCTGCTCTTGGTCGCGGGGCACGAGACCACCGTGAACCTGATCGGCAACGGGGTGCGCACGCTGCTGCGTCACCACTCCGAGTGGGAGCGGCTGGTGGCCGATCCGGGCCTCGTCGCCTCGGCCGTCGAGGAGTGCCTGCGCTTCGAGCCACCGGTCCAGCGCGGCCTTTTCCGCATCTCGCTCGGCCCGGTGGAGCTGAGCGGCGGTCGCCTCGAGGTGGACCAACAGGTCCTCGCGGCGATCGGCTCGGCCAACCGCGACCCCAGCGTCTTCAGCGACCCGGATGTCTTCGACGTGGCGCGTGAACCGAACCGGCACCTGAGCTTCGGGCGCGGCGTGCACTTCTGCCTCGGCGCTCCGCTGGCGCGGCTCGAGGCGCAGCTCGTGCTCAGGAGCCTGGTCGAGCGCGCTCCCGAGCTGAGGGTCGTAGGTCGGGACGACGACTGGAGACCGAGCACGCTCTTCCGGGGGCTGCGGCAACTGTGTGTCGCGCGCGCGTGAAGGAGGCGGTCGGGTGAGCGGTCGGGTGAGCGGTCGGGTGAGTGAGCGGGTGGGTGGGCGCGAAAGCCTCTCGTTGTTGGTGCTGCACGTGGCTCTCTTGGGCGCTCTCCTGAGCGCCTGTACCACCCCGTCCGACGGCCCCCCTACGACTCGGCCCCCAACGGCGGACGATGCGATCGTAGGCGCGCCCGCGCTGCACGAGTTGCCGCTGGGCGAGTGGGCGCTGGTGCCGCTCTCGGGCGCCACACGCTGCGCTGACGGCTCGGATTACGCGCTGCAGGTGCGGCGCGGCGCGGGCGCGGAGCTGCTCGTCTTCTTCCAGGGAGGGGGCGCCACGTGGGGTGAGCTCGACGCCGCATCCGGGCTGCTGAGGCCGCTGCTGGGCGAGCTGTACCAGGAGCGCGTCAAGCCGCTCGCGCCGCGAGGTTTGGCGGCTCCGCCGCCGGGCGAGCCGGTCTCGGAAGCGACGCAAGTTGTGGTCAGCTACTGCAGCGGCGACGTGCACTGGGGCGACGCCGACGGTGTCGACGCGCTCGGCGAGGCCATCGAGCAGCGCGGCGCACACAACGCGCGCGGGGCGCTCGCTTGGCTGGCCGCCCAGCAGCTCTCGCCTTCGAGGTTGAGCGTGGTCGGCTGCAGCGCCGGTGCCTACGGCGCGTTGCTCTGGGCCCTCGGTCTCGCCGAGCTCTACCC
>SKSV01000188.1 GCA_007122815.1 Trueperaceae bacterium
CGCTGCGGGGGTGGCGGTAGTCGCGTACGTGTTCCGGGGTGTCGCTAACGCCGCCGGCGTTGAGGCGCTCGGTGCCTTCTCGCCCTTCGCCTGGTTCCTGGATCCCGAGCCGCTGGTGCACGGGGTCGACCTCCCGAGCGCTCTGCAACTGCTGGCGATCAGCCTTGTGACGGCCCCGCTGGGCTTGTGGCGCTTCCTGAAGCGTGACCTGATGGCCTGAGTCCTGGCCGGCGCGTAGCACCCCGACCGCGCCCGGGGCGCGGCTGTTGGGTTAGTTCGTGGTTCGGGGGCCGGCGCGCAGCACTCCGACCGCGCCCTTCTCCTTGTCCGCGAACTCGTGGTCGACGAGGTAGTACTCGCCTTCCTCGGGGACGATGAACTCGACGACCGCACCCATGCCTGCGCCGAGAAGCACGCTCTGTACGCCGCGCTGGACGTTCTCGGGGCTACCCTCGTAGTAGACGACGTCGAAGATCGCTCCGATGACGTGGAAGGTCGAGGTGAGGCTGGGGCCTGCGTTGAGGAAGTAGATGCGCACGCGCTCGCCGGCGTTGGCCTCGAGCGGCTGCTCGGAGAGGGCGTTGCGGTGACCGTTGAAGAGCACCTGCGATGCGTGCTTGTCGAAGGCGGCCACGGCGTCGAACTGGTGGAGCCCGTTCGCGCCGGAGGACAGGTAGAAGTCGGACTGGACGACGGCGTACTCACGGTCGACGCGATCGTCGGTCGGGAAACCATCGCGCGGCGATACGACCACCACTCCGTACTGACCCATCGCCGTGTGCATCAACACCATCGGGGTGCCGCAGTGGTAGATGTACACCCCTGGGTAGTTCGCGACCCACTCGAACTCGATGGTCTCACCCGGCGCTATGCTGCGCCACTTGTCGTTGGCAGCCACTGTGCCGGCGTGGAAGTCCATGGAGTGTGGCATCGGTGTGACTGCGGGCAGGGCCCCCTGATAGTCGGAAGCGGCCAGTTGCTCCATGAAGGGTGAGCCACCGCTGGTCGGGTCGGTAACTACGACTTCCTCGTCGGATCGGTTCGCCATGCGGAACACCACGCGGTCGCCTTCGCGCACGTGCAGCACGGGTCCGGGCACGGCGCCCCCGTAGGTCCAAGCGTTGAAGCGCACGCCGGGCGCGATCTCGATCTCCTGCACGAAGGTGTCGATGCGGATCTCGTGAGTCACGTTCCCTTCGTACTCGAGGGGGGCGATGGCGGGCAGCAGCGTGAGGGTGTCACCGACGACGGGTGGCCCCTCGTAGTCCTCCTGGAACACCCGTGCTTCGGGCATGCCGAAGACCATCCCGTCCACCACGAACTCGCCCTCGGAGAGCGCGGTGAAGGTGAAGAGTAAGGCTGATAGGATCGTGAGGCTCTTGAGAAGCTCTCTCATGTGATCGGACCTCCTGTGATCGTGTCACGCTCACCGGCAGCACCAGATAAACGTGGATAACCATGTCCAAGTTAGGGAAGTGTGAGAAGCCGTCTACAGAGACGTCTGTCCTGATTGATGTCTCATTGACAGGGTTGGCCCCCCATAGCTGCGCCTCGTGCACGTCGCGTCAGGCGGATGTCGGCGCAGCCAGCACCCGCAGCCACGCTACCATCAGCCAGACCGCGCCGGCTATCGGTGCGGCCACACCAGGCTCTACGCCAAGCCAGCCCAACAACGCGCCCGGCACCGTCACCAGCAGTGCCGCCAAGAGCCACACGTCGAGTCCCTTCGGGTCCCCAGCGCGCTCTCCGATCAGGTCCACGAGAGCCACGGCTGCCAAACCGATGGGAAGGAGCAACCAGCCTTCACCCTGCGGGACCATCGAAAGCACGGGCCGGAGCAGGTCGGCGACGAAGCTCCCCAGAAGGGTGAGCGAGGCGACCATCGCCATGCTGGCGAGGACCCGAGCGCGCGCGTCGAACGCGAACCCCGGCCAACCGGCGCGTCCCGGGTGGAGCTGAGCGGCTGCCCACGCCAGAGCGAGGCTTGGGAGCAGCGCTGCCGCCCCGAAGGGACCAGGCTGCGCCAGGCTGAGCGGGACCCCCACGAACAGCGCCGGCAGTGCCAGGAGCGACCACGGCGAGGATCGCCAGGCGCGCACGATGCCGAGCCACGCGAAAGCGCTGATGGCCCCGCCGCGTGCCGGCAGACGCGGGCTCCAACGCGGCCGGTAGGCAGCGGCACGGCCGTGCAGTGCGGCGCGCGCCCGAGACGCCGCGAAGCGCGCACCTGGGTCTGGCGCGCTCATGCTCATGGCCGCGAGCGCCCGCAGGGTCGAGATGGCACGCAACTCGGCCAACACCTCGCTCTGGAGCAACAGGGTCTTGGGCAGGTCGTCGGCGCTCCGCCTGACCGTGCGGCGCACCACAAGGGTGGCCAGGACCGCCAACCCCAGCGCGACGGCCATCGCAGGCAGAGGGGCGAGCACACCCAGCGCGGCAGCGGCCGGGGCGCCGAAGGAGAGGCTGCATTGGGTTACGCCGATGCTGGCGCACCACGTCGCCACGGCTGACGCGGCGAGAGCCGTCAGCGCGAGTCCCCAAGCCAGCGCGTCACGTCCGCCGGTGAGCGCCGAGCGCCAACGAAGCGACAGCAGCGTCACGGCCAAGGTGGGCATCACGAGCAGTGCGGCGGGTGCATGCCACCCCAGCAGTCGAGGTGTGAGCAGAGCCAGCGCTCCACCGGCGAGCAGACCCCATGACAGCGCCGGAAGCGCCGCGCGCCAAGCGGGCCAGGTGAGTACTGGCACGGGCGCCGCGGCGCTCGCGACGAGGTGCGTGAGGTCGCGCCGGTCGAGCCATACGGGCGTGACACGTGAGGCAGCGGCCAGCGCCAGCGCCAATGCCAGGATCGCGGAGCCCACGGGGGTGCTCCAACGCGCCACGAGCGCCGCCCACCGTGGCTCCAGCGGGCCGATGGATTGGACGGCGGCGGTCAGCAGCAGCACCGACCAGAAGACCAGGTAGACGATGCTTCCCCAGCCGACGGCGCGAACCACCCAACGCACGTTCCCGCGCAGGCTCCGTGACAACGTGACGCGCCTCAGCTCGCCCAACGCTTCGGCAGCCGAGGGTCCGCTCATCGCTCCGGGGGTAGCGCCACGCCGCCCTCGAGGCGAAGCCGACGGCCCGGCCAGCGCAGCGCGACGTCGCTCTGGTGCCCCGAGGCCAGGACCGCTCCCCCGGAGGCGGCGTGCGCGGTCAAGCCGGCGAGCAGGAGCTCGCGAGACTCGCTGTCGAGCGCGTTCAGAGGTTCGTCCAGGAGGAGGAGCGGTGGCGCGCCGCCCAACGCAACGGCCAGCGCGAGCTTCTGGCGCATCCCCCTAGAGAGCGCCGCAGGGTAGTGGTCGATACGCTCGGCGAGCCCGAGGCGCTCGCACCACTCGAGAGCCGCCGCGTCCGCGCCAGCGCGCCCAGACACCCGACCCAGCAAGGTGGCGTGCTCGCGCACGCTGAGGTCCTCGTACAGGGGGGCGGTGTCGGGCACGAAGCGCGAGAGCGCCCGCGCGGCGCTGGTGCCCGCCCTCTCGCCCTTCACGAACACGTCGCCGTCGCTCTGAATCAAGCCGGCGAGAGCCCTGAGCAGAGTCGTCTTGCCGGCCCCGTTGGCGCCCTCCAACCAAACCGCGTCCCCGGGGGCCAGGGACAGATCGAGTCCATCCAGGACCCGCGAGCCGCCCAGGGTCACGCTCAGATCGCGCACCTCGAGTACGCGCTCGGTGCTGATGGCAGCGCTCACGCTCGCCAGCCTACGTCGCCCGAGCTGTGCTACGTGCCGCCCGGGCGTTGCGGTCGACGACCTAGATGCACCCCTGCCCCTATGATGGGTCCTCACACCATCGCGGCCGCCGAGCGCGCCGTCCGAAGGGGGTTCCCCGTGATCGACGCGGTCCGCGTGCGACCCGCCAGCAAGGTCGACGTCCCGATCCTAGCCGCCATGAACCGTGAGCTGATCGCCACCGAGGGTGGCCCGGCTTCGCTCACTTCGGGCCAGCTCGTGACGCGCATGAGAGCGTTCCTCGAGAGCGGTTACGAGGCCCACATGATCGAGTCGGGTGACGACCTCATCGGTTACTTGCTGTTCCGTCGCGACGTCGACCACGTCTTCGTGAGGCAGTTCTACGTCGCCGCGGGCCAGCGGCGGGCGGGCGTCGGCCGTTACGCGTTCAGGTGGCTGACCGAGAAGCTGTGTCCGGGTACACGCGTGGTGCTGCAGGTGCGCACCGGCAGCGAACAGGTGCTGCGCTTCTGGGAGGCGCTCGGCTTCGAGGTCAGCTTCACCGCGCTGGAATGGTCGCCGGCGCCGGACGACGCTCAGGTCCGCTGAAGCCCGAGGCGTCGGAAGTTCAAGGCGTCGGAAGCTCAAGGCGTCGGCAGCCCGAGGCGTCGGAAGCTCAAGGCGTCCGTGCGACCGAGCTCGACTCGTCCCCGTACAGCCTCCGATAGGTCTCCAGGTTCACCATCACGCGCTGCAGGTACTCGCGCGTCTCGAGCGCGTCGATGTGACGGTAGAGATCGTCCTTGTCACCCTGCACCAGGTCACCTTCGAAGAGGCGGCGGATGTAGCCCTGACCGCGGTTGTAGGAGGTGATCGCGAGCTCCAGGTCACCGTCGAAGTAGTCGAGCAGCCAGCGCAGGTAGAAGGTGCCGTAGCGCACGTTGTGGCTCGGGTCGAAAGGATCGCCGGGAGGCTCGCGCTGCAGTTCGGCCAGCCAGTTCCACGTGGAGGGGATCACCTGCATCAGGCCCATCGCGTTGGCGTGCGACACCGCTACGCTCGAGAACGCCGACTCCTGGCGCATCACCGACCAGATCACGTACGGCTCCACGTCGAACGCTCGAGCAGCGCGCAGCACGTCGTCCGGGTACGCCTGCGGCCACGCCAAGCGCCACACGCGCTCGTCTTGCAGGCCCTGGCTGATGAGCGCGCTGGCGGCTCGCATGCTCTGCCTGAACTCGCCGTGAACGAGCTGCAATGCCTCGGCGATCGCCACCACCTCGGCTGGGTCGTCGCTGGCGCGCATCGCGAACAGCAGCTCGCCGCGAGCGGCTTCGAAATCGTGAACCCGTGCCAGCGCGCTGGATAGCGCCAGGACCTCCGGCTCGCGCGGCTCCAGGTCGCTGCCCTCTGGTAGCGCCAACGTGCCGCCCAGCAGGAGCGAGAAGTACGATCCGGCGGGTACGAGCCCGCGCGCCTCTTCGGCGAGCGCCTCGTCCCCGGCGCGCTGAGCGAGGACGAGCGCTCGGTAGGCAGCGTCGTCGGCGTAAGTGGTGTTGCCACCTCGCGCGATCTCCAGGTAGACGTCGATCGCCTCACTCGTGCGCCCCCGGACTTCGAGCCAACCGCTGGCCGTCCACTGCAAGCCGGCCACACCGGTGGCCATCATGTGAGTAATCGCATCGTCGATGCGCCCCTGACGAGCCGCCACCAACCCCCGGCCGTGGCTACCGGCGCTGCCCCCCAGCGCTGCGAACGCAGCGTCCGCCTCGTGCCAGCGTTCCAGGGAGAAGAGCGACCAGGCGATGCCCTCGGCCGCCTCACGCGAACCCGGTTCGGCAACCAGCCAGCGCCTGAAGGCCTCGAGCGCGCGCTCGTGCTCGCGCAGCGCGCGGTGGGCGGGTCCCTCGATGGAGGGGGCCGAGCGACCTCCTAGCGCTTGGAGGGCCAGGCGGTTCTGGCGAGCCTGGAAGTAGGCGTTCGCGAGCCCGTAAGGCTCGTCGATGAGTCTTGCCAGAGCGCTGACGGCGGCCGCCTCGGGCAGCGCTTCGCGGTACGCCTCGATGGCTCGTTCGCTCTCCCCGGCTGCCTCGGCTGCGGCGGCTACCTCGAGCTGAAGCGAGCGAAGCGCCGCGCGTTCCAGCGGGTCGTGGATCCTCAACACGAGCTCGCGCTCGAAGTGCGCCAGGCGCTCGGAGGCGTCGAGTTCGGC
>SKSV01000059.1 GCA_007122815.1 Trueperaceae bacterium
CGCCGACCTGGCGCAAGGCCGCTTCTCCTTCGCCCTGCGCGGGTGGGTACCCAGCGCGGACCGCCAGAAGGTCGTCGACGCCCTCGTCAAGCAGTTCGGTGACGACGTCGTGGTCGAGCACCGTCCCGCCGACGAGCATCACGACGTGGGGGTCCCGGTGCGCCTAGAGAACGCGCCCTGGGCGCGGCCCTTCCAGGGGCTGCTGTCGGTCTTCGCGCCGCCCGCCTACGGCAGCTTCGACCCCACCTGGACGATGGCCATCTTCTTCCCGCTCTTCTTCGGCGTGATCGTGGGCGACATGGCGTTCGGGCTGCTCATCGCCCTCTTGGCGTGGCTGCTGCGACGCCGTAGCAAGGCCGGCAAGGCGCTGTCCCTGGGACCGCTGAACATGGTCATCCCGGCGGACGCGCTCGACTGGATCTCCTCGATCATGTACTACAGCGCCGGCTGGACGGTCGTGTGGGGCTTCATCTACGGCGAGTTCTTCGGCACCTTCCTCGAGCACTTCCCGCCTGGCAGGCCGGTCTTCTACCCGCCCAAGGAGGGCTACGACGGGATGATCCAGATCCTCCTGTTCCGCGTGGAGATCTTCCTGCCGGTGATCCTCCTGGCCATCGCCTTCGGGGTCATCCACGTGCTCGGAGGCTGGCTCATACGAGTCGTGTACGGCATCAAGCACGGCGACATGAAGCACGTCTACGAGGGCATCGGCATGTTCACGGGCCTGGTCGCTCTGGTGATCTTCGCGACCGCCTTCCTGACCGACAACGTCAACCCCGTCGTCAACGGGATCGTCGCCGTGGGGTTGGCCGTCTTCGGCGTCTGCGTGGTCTTGGCCCGCATGCCGATGATGCTCATCGAGCTCGTCTCCAACGGCGGCAACATGCTCAGCTACCTCCGTCTCTTCGCGGTTGGACTGGCCGCTGCGCTGGTGGCGAAGCTGGCGACCGAGCTCGGCTTCGCGATCTCGGGTTCACTCCCGATCATCGGCCCCATCCTGGGCATCGTGATCGGGGTCTTCGTGCACCTGCTGGCGTTGACCCTCAAGATCATCGGTTACACCCTGCAACCCTTGCGTCTCCACTACGTCGAGTTCTTCACCAAGTTCGGCTTCTACGAGAACTCAGGCCGTCCGTACCAGCCGTTCAGGCTCCTGGGAGGGAAACAATGAACACGTTCGCTCGCGTCTTCGTCCTGCTGCTCGCCATCGCGCCGCTGTCGCTGGCCTTCGCCCAAACCGACGGTGGCGTCGGAGCTGGCTTGATCGCCATCGGCGCCGCCCTCGCCATCGGGATCTCCGCGATCGCCACGGCCATGGCGATGGGCACGATCGGGTCCGCTGGCGTGGGTGCGCTCGTCGAGCGCCCGCAGGCCTTCGGTCAGATCCTCATCTACCTCGTGATCCCCGAGACGATCATCATCTTCGGCTTCGTCATCGCCTTCTTGATCAACGGCCAGATCGGGTAATCCCACGTGGCTGATCTCACGGCTCTGCTCGAACGAGAAGCGAGCGCCGAGATCGACGCCATCGTCTCAGAGGCGCGCGAACGCGCCTCCGAGGTCGTCGCCCGGGCTCAGCAGGAGGCCGATGCGCTCAAGGCGGCGCGCGAACGCGCAGCCGCGGCGCAGCGCGCCGCGACCCTGGTGCGGGCCGAGAGCGCGGCACGCTTGAAGGCTTCGGCTCTCACGTTGCGCGCTCAGCACGAGGCGATCGAATCGGTCTTCGAGGCTGCCGGCGAGCGCTTGACCCAGCTCGTCGCCGACGCCAACGCCTACGAACCGGTGCTCACCAGCATGCTCGACGAGGCGGTGGCCGCGCTGGGTGCCGAGGCGGTGGAGGGGGTGATCGTGGCGAAGAGCGACGTGAGCCTGGCGTCCAAGATCGTCAAGGCCGCCGCCCTCGACGCGAAGGTCGAAGCGGGCGACGTCAGCGGCGGCGTACGCGTGACCACGGGCCGAGGCAGCAGCGTGGAGAACACCCTAGCCTCCCGGCTCCGCGCGCTGCGAGAAGAGCTCTCGGCTCCGGTGGCGCAAACGCTCTTC
Source organism: Trueperaceae bacterium (assembly GCA_007122815.1). Lineage (GTDB taxonomy): Bacteria > Deinococcota > Deinococci > Deinococcales > Trueperaceae > CSSed10-48. The sequence goes on from SKSV01000059.1 coordinate 2,044, forward strand.
GGCGAGGACGAGGACGCGGAGGGCTGAGGGTGGCTAACTACGGCTACCTCAACGCGCGCGTGCGCGGGATGCGATCGCGCCTGGTGCCACCTGCGTTCGCGGACCAGGTGCTCGCCGGAGGTGGCTTCCAGGGCTTCGTCAACGCCCTCGCACAGACTGCCTACGCGACCGACCTCGAGTCGGCCAGGGCGACCGGTGGCGCCGGGCAGAGCGCTGCGGAGCGTGCCTCGCTCTCGGCCGTAGACGAGGCCATCGCGGCCCACTTCCGGCGCACCGCCGAGGCGCTCATGCGGTACGCCGAGGGGGACGCCAAGAGGCTGCTGGGGTTGCTGCTCAGGCGTTACGACGTGGCGAACCTGAAAGCCGTCGCGCGCGCCTTCCACGCCGGCAAGGCGGGGGCGGAGCGCGAGGACGCCGCGGACGCGGTGCTGCCGGCAACGCTCTCCGTGGGGGAGCTCAGCCCTACGGTGTTGCGCACGATGGCCGGCGCCAGCGACATGGGCGCTGCCGCGCAGGCGCTGGTCGTTGCGCGTCACGCTCTCGCCGATGCCTTCCGCAGCGCGGTGGCCGGTTACCTGCGAGAGGGCGACTTGCTCGCGCTCGAGCTGTCCCTGGACCAGGCGCACCACGCCAGCGTGCTGGCGGACGCCCGGAAGGCCGGCGCGCCCGAAGCCTTCCTCGAGTACCTGTCCCTCGAAGTGGACGTGACGAACGTCCTGACCGCGGTCAAGCTGCGCGCTCGTGAGCTCGACGCGGGGGACTACTTCGTCGAGGGTGGCCTGCACCTCTCCAAGGGGCAGTTCTTGGAGGCGGCCGCGGCCGAGCAAGGCGCCCCGCTTCCCGACCTCAGAGGACCCTTCAAGGGCGTGCAGGAGCGCGGGGAGCGTCTGGAAGCCGCGCTGCGACAGGCGCTGGAGCGCGCTGCCCGGACCCTCACGGCGGACCCGCTCGACATCGGGCTCGTCACGCACTTCCTGCGCGCCAAGGAGCGCGAGACGGCGGTGCTGCGGTTGCTGGCGCGCGGCACCTTCTACGGCGTGCCCGCGGACACGCTGAGACGGGAGCTGGGCCATGGCTGAGATGCTCGTCGTAACGGACGCCGAGACCGCCATCGGCTTCCGGCTGGCCGGCGTCGACGTGCTGGAGACCACCCCGGAAGGCGCTCAAGAGGCCGTCGAGGGCATCATCGCGTCGGACCGTTACGGCCTCGTCGTGGTCGACGAGGGCCTGATGGCCGACCCCGTGAAGGCGCTGGAGCGTGTGATGCGGGGGCGCGACCTGCCGGTGCTGCTCCCGATGCCGGGGCTCGCCGCGGCTTTCGATCACGAGGCGGACGCCAAGTCGTACATGCAACAGCTGGTGCGAAGCGCCATCGGCTTCGACATCAAGCTCGACTGAACCACTCGGAGGCTACATGGCCATCACTGGCACCATCCAACGCATCTCGGGCCCGGCGGTCATCGCCCAGGGCATGATGGGGGCGCGCATGTACGACATCGTGCGCGTCGGCGAAGAGAACCTCGTGGGCGAGATAATCCGGCTCGACCGCGACACCGCCTTCGTGCAGGTGTACGAGGACACCGGTGGGCTCACGGTGGGCGAGAGCGTGGTCTCCACCGGCCTGCCGCTCTCGGTCGAGCTCGGTCCGGGCATGCTCAACGGTATCTTCGACGGCATCCAGAGGCCGCTGGACAAGATCCAGGAGGCCTCGGGAACCTATATCGACCGAGGTATCACCGTCAACGCGCTGTCGCGCGAGACGAAGTGGCAGTTCACCCCCAGCGTGGCGGTCGGAGACGAGGTCGAGGCCGGTACACCCATCGGCACCGTGCCCGAGTTCTCCTTCACGCACAAGATCCTCGTCCCGCCCAAGCAGGGCGGCGTGGTGAAGAGCATCGTCGCGGAGGGCGAGTACACGGTCGACGACGTGATCGCCACGCTCGAAGACGGCAGCGAGCTCAAGCTCGCCCACCCCTGGCCGGTGCGCCAACCTCGCCCGGTGGCCCGCAAGCTCGACCCCGTCACGCCCTTCCTGACGGGCATGCGCATCCTTGACGTGCTGTTCCCGCTGACCATGGGCGGGACGGCCGCGATCCCCGGACCCTTCGGTTCGGGCAAGACCGTCACGCAGCAGTCGATCGCCAAGTTCGGTAACGCCGACATCGTCGTCTACGTCGGATGCGGGGAACGCGGCAACGAGATGACCGACGTGCTCGTCGAGTTCCCCGAACTGGAGGACCCGCAGACCGGCAACCCGCTGATGCACCGCACGGTGCTCATCGCGAACACCTCCAACATGCCGGTGGCTGCTCGTGAAGCGTCCATCTACACCGGCATCACCCTCGCGGAGTACTTCCGCGACCAGGGCTACGGCGTCTCGATCATGGCCGACTCGACCTCCCGCTGGGCGGAGGCGTTGCGCGAGATCTCCTCGCGACTCGAGGAGATGCCCGCCGAGGAGGGTTACCCGCCCTACCTGGCGTCGCGCCTGGCGGCGTTCTACGAGCGCGGCGGACGCGTGACCACGCTGGCGGGAGAGCAGGGCGCGGTCTCGATCATCGGTGCGGTCAGCCCCGCCGGAGGTGACTTCTCCGAGCCCGTCACCCAGGCCACCTTGCGTATCACCGGTTGCTTCTGGGCGCTCGACGCGGCGCTCGCGCGCCGCCGGCACTTCCCGGCCATCAACTGGAACCGCTCCTACTCGCTCTTCAGCGACATCCTCGAGGACTGGTACCGCGAGCACGTCGCCCAGGATTACCCCGACGTGGTCGAGCGCGCCGTGGTGCTGCTGCAGCGCGAGAGCGACCTGCAGGAGGTCGTGCAGCTGGTCGGGCCGGACGCCCTGCAGGACCAGGAGCGCCTGGTGATCGAGACGGGTCGCATCCTGCGGCAGGACTTCCTGCAGCAGAACGGCTTCGACCCCATCGACGCCTCCTGCTCGCTCGAGAAGGCGTACGCGATGCTGCAGATGATGCTGAAGTTCTACGACGTCGCGCGCGCCGCGCTCGAGTCTGGCGCGACCGTCGACGAGATCCTCGCCAACACGGTCGTCGAGAAGATCAACCGCTCCCGCTACGTCGCCGAGGACGAGTTCGCCGCATACCAACAGGACGTGATGCAGGAGCTCGACGCCGGCTTCGCGGTAGCGGCATGAGGGCAGGAGGCTTGATGTGAGCACGCTCCTCAAGAAGCGCTACACCGAGGTCAGCTACGTCTCCGGCCCTCTGCTCTTCCTGCAGAACGCGCCGGACCTCAGCTACAACGCCATCGTCAGCATCACCGACGGGACCGGGCGCGTGCGCGGTGGCCAGGTGATCGAGGTCTCCACGGAGTTCACGGTGCTGCAGGTCTTCGAGGAGACCTCCGGAATCGACCTCTCGAGCACCACCGTCGACCTGGTCGAGAACGTCGCTCGGCTGGGAGTCTCCAAGGACATGATCGGGCGGCGCTTCAGCGGTACCGGCGCCCCCATCGACGACCTGCCGGCCGTGATAGCCGACAAGCGCCTGCCGATCGGCGGCGCGCCCATCAACCCCGTCGCGCGCGCCAAGCCCGAGGAGTTCATCCAGACGGGTGTCTCCACGATCGACACGCTGATCAGCCTGGTGCGTGGGCAGAAGCTCCCGATCTTCTCCGGCTCGGGACTGCCCGCGAACGAGCTCGCCGCGCAGATCGCGCGTCAAGCGACGGTGGTCGGTGAGGACAGCGAGTTCGCGGTGGTCTTCGCGGCGATGGGCGTCACGCAGCGCGAGCTGACGTTCTTCACGCAGGAGTTCGAGCGCACCGGCGCGCTGGCGCGTTCGGTGCTGTTCCTCAACAAGGCCGACGACCCGGCGGTGGAGCGCCTGCTGACCCCCAAGATGGCGCTCACGGCGGC
>SKSV01000228.1 GCA_007122815.1 Trueperaceae bacterium
CGCCGCGGTCGCGGACGAAGAGGTGCTGTCGACCTCCTGAGTCGACGCGAAGTGATCGTCGGGCACGCCAACGGCGCACCTCGGAGTGACCACCCGTCCGCACCGTCGGAGTGCCTACGTCGGAGGACCCATCTTGCGCATCGCCGTCTTCAGCACCAAGACCTACGACCAGCACTTCCTACAGCAAGCCAACCACGAACACGGGCACGCTCACGAGCTGACCTTCTTGGAGCCGCGCCTCGTCGAGGAGACGACCCCGCTTGCCGCCGGTTTCCCGGCCGTGTGCGCCTTCGTGAACGACCGCTTGAACTCCACGGTGCTGCGAGCCCTGCACGAGCACGGAACCGAGCTCATCGCGCTGCGCTCTGCGGGCTTCAACCACGTCGACCTGGAGACCGCCGACGAGCTGGGTCTCACCGTAGCGAGGGTCCCGGCTTACTCACCTAACGCCGTGGCCGAGCACACCCTGGCGCTGGTCCTCAGCCTCAACAGGAAGATCCATCGTGCCTACAACCGGGTGCGAGACGGCAACTTCTCGATCGAGGGCCTGCTCGGCTTCGACCTCCACGGCAAGACCGTAGGTATCATCGGCACCGGCAGGATCGGGGTGATCTTCGCCGAGATGCTCCAGGCGTTCGGGTGCGAGGTGCTCGCTTTCGACCCCTACCCCAGCGCCGAGGCCGAGCGCGTGGTCGACTACGTGTCACTGCGGGAGCTGTTCGGCCGCTCCGACGTTATCTCGCTCCACTGCCCGTTGACGCCCGAGACCCATCACCTGATCGACGCTGAAGCGGTGTCATCGATGAAGGACGGCGTCATGCTGATAAACACCAGCCGCGGGCAGCTCGTGGACACCATCGCCGTCATCGAGGGGCTGAAGAGCGGCCGCATCGGCTACCTGGGGCTCGACGTGTACGAGGAGGAGGAGAACCTCTTCTTCGAGGACCTCTCCGAGCGCGTGATCCAGGACGACGCCTTCACGCGGCTCCTGACCTTCCCGAACGTGCTGATCACCGGGCACCAGGCCTTCTTCACGCGTGAGGCGATCACCAACATCGCCGAGACGACCCTGGCCAACGTCAGCGCCTACGAGACGGGCGAGGGCACCGTGCACCGCGTCACCTCCGAGAAGCTCGCCTGATCGGCTAGACATGTGGCCGCAGGTCCTCCTGGCGGCGCTCCCGCTGCTCGCCATCGTCGCGCTCATGCTCGGGCTGCGCTGGCCCGCGGCGCTCGCCGGGGCAGTGGGGCTCGCCATCACCCTCGCGGTCGCCTGGTTCGCCTTCGGCTACGGCACCCGCGAGCTGCCCGAACTGGGCGTCGCCGGCGCCACCGGAGGCGCGTTCGCCGAGGCGCTCTTCGTGGCCGCGACCATCTTGTGGATCATCTTCCCGGCCCTGTGCATCCACGAACTCCAGCTCCGCACTGGCGCCATAGACGTCTTGCGCCTGGCGATGGGACGGCTCTCGAACGACCCGCGCATCGTGGCGCTGCTCGTGGCGTGGTTCTTCGTGCTCTTCGTGGAGGGCGCGGCGGGCTTCGGGACCTCCGTCGCCCTCGCCGCGCCGTTCCTCGTCTCGGCCGGCTTCAGGCGGGTGGAGGCCGTGACAATCGCGCTGGTCGGGCACACCGTGGGTGTGTCCTTCGGTGCAGTGGGCACTCCGATCCTGGCGCAAGCGACACTCAGCCCCTTCAGCGGCCTCGAGCTGTCGGCTGCCACGGGCATCTACCACGGCCTGGCGGGCTGGCTGATGCCGCTCGTGGCCATGCTGCTCGTCACCCGCTCCCTCCCGCGTGAGCGCCGCGCGGGCACGAACGTCTGGGGTTGGACCCTGCTGGCCGCAGCTCTCTTCCTCGTCCCGCACACCCTCATCGCCACCTTCCTGGGTCCGGAACTGCCGACCCTGGCGGGCGCGCTGTTCGGAGGACTCGCCTTCGTGAGCGCCCTGCTCTTGGTGCGGCGACGCAGTGGAGGGACTCGCGCTGATCACGAGGCTCAGCCGCGCGACGCCGGCGCGGTTCGCTCACCACGGCGTCCCGATCGACGCCCACGCGACCTACTGCGCGCCGCGGCGCCGTACCTGGTGCTCGTGACCCTGGTGCTCACAACGCGACTGGTACCGGCGATCCGAGAGGCGCTCTCCAGCGTAGAGGTCACGTGGAGCGCCGGTGTCTTCGGAGGCAGCTTCGAACCGCTCTACCACCCAGGCACGATGCTGCTGCTCGGATTCGTCGCGGGCGCGGCATGGCAGGGTGCGGCGTCTCGCGACGTCCGGACCGCCATGCGCCTCGCTGCTGCGAAGCTCGCGCCCGTGACGCTGGCACTCGTGGCGATGCTCGCGCTCTCCAGGGTCATGGTGTACGCGGGCATGGTGGACACGCTGGCGCAAGCCGCGGCTTCGACGGCGGGCGCGATGTGGCCGCTCTTCTCGCCCATGGTAGGGCTCCTGGGCACCTTCGTAACGGGCTCGGCCACCGCCTCCAACATCCTCTTCACGGACTTCCAGCTGGCCACCGCCGAGCGCCTCCAGTTGCCCGTGCTAGCGCTGTTGGGAGCGCAGGGCTTCGGGGCCGCTGCCGGCAACATCATCTGCCCGCACAACATCATCGCGGCTGGCGCCACGGTGAACCTCACGGGCAAGGAGGGTGAGGTGCTCAGGCGCACACTTGGAGTGGCGCTCGTCTACGCGCTCCTCGGAGGTCTGCTGGCACTGGTGTGGTTCGCTCGCGCGTGACGCGGTCCCGGCGCGGACGGCTCAGAAGAACAAGCCGAACTCCTGGACGCTGGTCGTGGAGAGCACCAGCGCGGCGTTCTCCGCGGCGTTGACCTCCACTCGGGCCGCGGTGCGCTCAGCGCTAGACACCGAGCCGGAGAAAGCGCTTCCGAGTTCGCTCTTGGTGTCGCTCGGGAAGCTGAAAGAGCCGTCGTCGGCCGTCCAGCACGTCACGTGCGTCGAGAAGTCGTCACTTCGAACGCTGAGCGTCACGAACGCGTGCTGCGCGCTCGAGGAGTCCCACGCGAACTCTGTGTCCACGGTGACGCCGCTACCGTCGCTCGGGTCGTTGAGCGCGAACGAGCCCACGTTCGGGAAGGCCACTGCGCTGAAGGCCGGAAAATCGGCGCCGGGCACGGTGAGCGCCAAGCCAGCGGGGAGACTACCAGTCACGCCCTCTTCGAGTTCGTACACGATCCAAGTGTCGCCTCCGACCGTGTGCGACTCGCGCTCCATCGTCGCGTAGGTCGAACCCGACCCGCTCACGACGACGGTCAACGGCGTACCGGCATCGAGCGTAGTGAAGGTAACGCCACCGGGCGGCTCGGGGAAGCCGTCACCGTTCGGCGGGGTACCTACGCTGAACACCTCGCACGTCTCGAGCTCCTCCTGTATCGGATCGGCCAAGAACGCGCCCGGTATCGCCGCGGTGGTCTCGAAGAAGGCTCCGCCGCCGCTGACCTCGTAGGTTCCAGCGCCTAGCGTGAACCCGGACTCCGAGGACGACTCGACCAGGCTCACGTAGCCGAGGCGCGTCACGCCAGCGGTGTCGCCGTTGCCGTTGCCGTTGCCGTCATCTTCGCCGTTCCCGTTGCCGTTATCCTCACCGTTGCCGTTGCCGTTGCCGTCCCCGTTCTCTATGCCGTTGCCATTACCGTTGCCATCACCGTTCCCGTCGCCGTTGCCGCCTGCAGCACCACAGGCCGCAAGCACGAAGACGAGCGCGAGCGCGGCCAGTACCGATAAGAGCGTGCGAATCGTCATGCGAACCGCCTCCTCGTGAAGAAGATTGCGAGCGAGAATGGGTCTAGAGTTCGCCCGGCGGTGGCACCCTAACGCATCGAAGCAGATCGTGTGGGCATGACGACACATGCGTTCATCGTTCGCGTGGGCCTCCGGTCACGCGCCGATCGAGCTCAGTACACGAACTCGTCGATGTGGTAGGTGGCCACGCGCGCCGCGGGAACGGCCGAGCGGGCCGCCGCGCGCAGGGCGCGGTCCTGCGCCGAGCGCTCTTCGGCGGAGAGCTCCTCGAGCCCCTCCTCCTCCGCCCGCTGCGCGTAGGGTGAGTCCCCGTGGCGCACGAACGGCGAGAGGTAGACGATGTCGCCCTCGCCGAGCGGCAGGCGCCCCAACAACTCGCTGCTGTCGCGCTGGTGACCCGCTGCGAAGGGGCGCCCACCCACCCCGACCATCAGGATCACGGCCACGCTCAGCCCGGCCTCCTTGAGGAGCCCCACGAAGTCCGCTGCCTGGTCGGCGCTGCCGGGCTTGTTCAGGTACTCGAGGAGCGGGTCGTGCCCGGTCTCGACACCGATCGCCACACTCGAGAGCCCCAGGTCGCGGAGCTCGCGCCAAGCCTCCGGGGGCTTCTTCTCACCGCTGAACACGTCCACGAACCCGGCCACGGGACGTCCTGGGAAGACCCTGGAGGCTGATGCGAAGAGCGGCCTCAGCCGCTCGTTCGCCAGCACCAGAGCGTTGCCGTCAGCCAAGAAGACGCGGCGGCGCCCCTGCGCCGCCCGACCCAAGAGGCGCTCGACGGCGAGCAGGTGCTCGTCGAACTCGGCGATCGGCCTCACCTGGAACGGCCGGTCCTGATAGAAGGTGCAGAAGGTGCAGCGGTTCCAGGTGCAGCCGAAGGTTGCCTGCAGCACCACCGAGCCGTACTGGTCGGGGGGCAGGATGCTGATGGGTGCGTAAGCGGCAGAGAAGCGCTCGCTTTCGGCCATGAGCGTCTCAGGCGTCCAAGCGGCGATCCGATCGAGCCGCGCCTGCATCTCCGCGGTGCTCTCGGGGCCAGTGAGCGCTACCCCACGCTCGAGCGCCTCCTCGGCTTCGCCGGCCACCTCCAGAGCCTGCGCGAACAGCTCGCGCGCACGGCCCGGTTCGACGCGCCAGCGGCGCCTGACGCCGTCCTCGGTGCGCCTACCGAAGACCTCCGACCCTAGCGAGCGCTTGAAGGTGTCGCCCGAGACGAACCAGCTGCTCGGCCGACCCTCCAGGTCGTACGCCACCACCACGTCCCGGGTTGGGCTGAGCGTGGTGGCGACGTCGTGGAGGGCAGCGAGCCAGCCGAACGTGCCGCAGGTGGCAGCCATGAGCGCACCATAACGGCGGGCAGGGGCGCCGCGGGTGCGGGGTGGCTACTGGCACCCGCGACTTGGCAAGGTCCACCTCAACAGGTTGGCGGGGTCACCCTGATCTCGATCGTGTCGGAGCCCACGAGTCCTTGCGAGTCGGTCGCCCGCAAGCGCACCTCGAAGGTCTGCTGAAAGCAGCTGTTCCATGAAAAGGTGAGGTCCGCCGGGCTGCCGCTGGCCTGCTGGAACCAGCTGGTGACCGTCGGCACCGTCTGCCGGACCTCCCAGGTGAGGGAGGCGCCGGTGAGGAAGCCCTCCTCGGGACTCCAACCGGTGCCCGTGAACGTGACGGTGTTGGAAGCGCCACCCGCCGTGACGTCGTCCCAGACGTACTCGCTCCCGTCAGCGGGCGAGAGTATGGTCGCACTAGGCGGGGTGTTCGCCGTGTCGACCACCAGCAGGGTGACCTCGTCGCTGGCGGCGCCGTAGTCGACTCTTATCGTCACCGAGCCCGCCGACAGTCCGTTCTCGATCGTGAGGGGTGAGCCCGTTCCCAGCTCGTCCCCACCTGAGCTCCAGACGATCGGGTAACGCGGCGTGGTGAACGGAGGTGTGTTGTGCTCGACCTCGGCCGAGAGCGTCAGCGGATCGCCGCTCGGGTAGGTCGCGCCGTCGAGCGGGTCGAGTATGCGCACCGTCGGCGCGCAGTTCACGGGCGGGGTGCTGTCTCCCAGGTCCGACACACTGAACGCCACGCTGGCGCTCACGGTAGATGTGCTCAAGCCCTCGGCGACCTCCGCGCTGACGACGTAATCCCCGTCGCAGAGTGCTGAGTAC
>SKSV01000060.1 GCA_007122815.1 Trueperaceae bacterium
ATCGGGTTGCGGGCGAAGTCGTACGCGTGGAGCGCGTACCCGTCCTCGAGCGCCATGGGAAGCACGTTCTTGCCGAAGTCGTGATCCGATTCCCGCCTCATCGCGTCCTTGCGCAGCAGCTCCAGCAGCTTGTCCTTGGTGAACACGTAGTTGCCCATCGAGGCGAGACAGACGTCGTCGCGCCCGGGGATCGGCCGGGGGTCCTCGGGCTTCTCGAGGAACTCCGTTATGCGCCAATCACTGTCGACCTGCAGGATGCCGAAGCGTCTGCCGTCCTCGAGCGGCGTCGGGTAGGCGGCGATGGTGACGTCCGCAGCGTTGTGGAGGTGGTACTCGATCATGTGCGAGATGTCCATCTTGTAGATGTGATCACCGCTGAAGACCGCCACCAGGTCCGCGCCGGCGTTCTCGATCAGGTGGATGTTCTGGTAGATGGCGTCGGCGGTTCCCCGGTACCACTCCGCACCGAGCTCCTCGTAGAGGTACATCTGCGCCGGTGCCAGGGTGATGAAGTAATCGGTGAGGAAGCTGCCGAAGCGCCAGTTGCGCTGGATGTGCTCGGTCAACGACTGCGCCTTGAACTGAGTGAGTATGAACATGCCGTAGATACCGCTGTTGATCATGTTGTTGAGCGCGAAGTCGATGATCCGGTACTTGCTCCCGAAAGGCACCGCTGGTTTGGTGCGCTGCCAGGTGAGCGGGTGCAGGCGGGTGCCCTTCCCGCCCGCGAGGACCATGCCGACGGTCTTCACAGAACGTGTGCGCATCGTGAACCGACCTCCTCGCCGAGTGTCGAGTGCACGGCCGCGGCGCTCGAGGCGCCCCGGCTCGCTGGTGTCTCGGGACGAACGTGTCGACCATGCTACCTCGCGCTCGTTCGCGAACGCGCTAGCCTTGCTTACCGTGGAGCCTCGCCCCTGCCTGCTCGACCTGCCGCCCGCGGAGCTTCCCGTGCCTAGCGGGGCGGGTGAGTATCGGGCCCGGCAGCTCGCGAGCTGGCTCTACCAGCGCGGTGAGCGAGACACCGTTGCCATGACCGACCTGCCGACCGCCTGGCGGGCCGAGCTGGCCGAGCGCTGGCGCGTCGATCCCTTCGAGCGCGCCGAGCGTTTCCCCAGCGTCGACGGGAGCGTCCGGTACCTCTTCACGCTGAGCGACTCTCAGCGCACCGAAGCCGTCTACATGCCGTACCGCGGCCGGAAGACGGTGTGCGTGTCGTCGATGGTCGGATGTCCTGCCGGATGCGCCTTCTGCGCCACGGGCGCGCTGGGGTTCGGCCGCAACCTCAGCCGTGGCGAGATCGTCGGACAGCTCCTGGCGGTCGCCTGGCACGAGGGCTTCGCTCCACTGGAGCTTCGCAACGTGGTGCTCATGGGCATGGGTGAGGCGCTGCTGAACTACGACGCCGCCATCGGCGCCATCCGCACGATGGTCGCGTCCGAGGCGCTCGGGATCTCGCCGCGCCGGGTGACGCTGTCCACCGTAGGGCTGCCGAGCCGGATCCGCCGCTTGGCATCGGAGGGGCTCCCGCTGGTCTTGGCGGTGAGCCTCCACGCTCCGGACGACGCCACCAGACGCAGCATCATCCCGACCGCGCACGCCTATCCGGTCGCCGACATCGTGGCTTCGTTGCGCGACTGGCAGGCCGCTGGCGGACGCCGCGTGACCATCGAGTACACGATGCTCGACGGCGTGAACGACGCTCACTGGCAGGCCCGGGCGCTCGCCGCGTTGCTCGAGGGCCTGGTGGTCCACGTGAACCTGATCCCCTTCAACCCCTGGAAGGGGTCCGGGTTCCGCTCCTCTCCCAAGGAGCGCATCGACGCGTTCGCGCGCGTGCTGGAGGGTGAGCGCGTGCGTACCTCGGTGCGCTTCTCGCGCGGGCGCGACGCGGGTGCGGCGTGCGGCCAGCTCGCCCTCGGCGGCTCGGGACGGGCGGACCCGGCGAGCGCTCGGCGCCAGCGTGCGGCGACCGCGAGCTGACCCCACACGTACGTGCTGGACGACCGGTGCGGCATTTCACAGGTCTTGGGCGGGGGCGTCGGGTACAGTGTCCACCACGAAGCATCGTCACGCGCGTCAGTCTGAGTCGGAGCGCGCAGCGATTCGGAGGCAGGCATGACAACGGAGAACGTGAAGCGAAGCGTACTGGCGCTCGCGGTTGCCCTCGCAACGGTGCTGCTCGCCGTCGCGACGGCCCAGTCGTCGGTCGCGGAGCTGCGCGCGGCCGTCGAAGAGCGGCCCCAAGACGCCGAGCTGTGGACGCGGCTCGGCAACGCCGCCTACGAGTCCGACGACCTGGACACCGCCAGGGACGCGTACCTCGAGGCGATCGCGCTCGACTACTTGCTCGGTGACGCGCACTACGGGCTGGGCTTGGTCGAGTTCGCCAGCGGCGACTACCAGGGCGCGCTCTTCGCCTTCACCGAGGTGACCCGGTTGTTCGCCGACCGTTTCGACGGACACTACAACCGCGCCGTCACGCTCGCCACGCTGCGTCGCCCCGTTGAGTCCGCCGCGGCGTTCCGCGCGGCGCTCGCGGCCGCGGAGCCCGAAGCGACGCGGATGGACCGCCTCAACGCCCACGTGGGCCTGGCGGGGCAGCTGGTGCTGGTGGAGGAGTACGAGGCCGCCGCAGCTGCTTTCGCTGACGCGTTGCAGATCGAGCCGGACGACATCGACTTGGCCTACAACCGCGGCGCGGCGCTGGTGGCTGCGGGCCGAGGCTTGGAGGCCTTGGCCGAGCTGACCGACGTCGAGTCGCGCACGGGGGACTACAGGTTCAGTGTGCTCATCGCCGAGGTCTACGTCGACCAAGGCCAGGTCGACTTCGCGCTGCGCGCCCTGGAGCGCGCGGTGCGTAAGGCCAACGAGGCCTCCGACCCGGTCGGCGAGGCGAACTCACTGGTCGCCCTCGGCGAGCTCCAGAGGGGTTTGGGGCGCGAGCGTGAAGCGGCCCAGTCCTTCGAACGCGCCGCTGAGATCGACCCTGCCTCGTGGGAGGCGCGCTACAACCTCGGCATAAGCCTGCTCACGGCCGGGCAGACGCGCGCCGCGCTCGCGCCGCTGGAGGAAGCCGCCCGGTTGCAAGAGGTCGGTATCGAGTCGCAGCTGGCCCTCGCCGGCGCGTACGACCAGCTCGGCATGACCAGCCAGGCTGTCGCTGCGGCTCAGGACGTCTTGGAGCGCAGTACCGCCGCTGAGACGGAGGCTCAGGCCCAGGCCCGCTTCGTGATCGGGCGCGGTCTGTACTTGCAAGGTGACTACGCTGGCGCTGCCAACCAGTTCGCCATGGTGGTCCAGGCGCGTCCAGGAAGCGCCTCCGCCCAGCTGTGGGCGGGCCTGGCGCAGTACATGCAGGAGGACTACGAGGGCGCCGCCCTCTTCTACGAGAGAGCGGTTCAGCTCGACCCGAACTCCGCCGAGGCGCGCGTGAACCTGGGAGCCGCCTACCTCGCCTCCGAGCGCTACGGCGACGCCGAGAGCGTCTACGGTCTGCTGGTGCAGCAGAACCCACAGGACGCGGAGAGCCACTACAACCTCGGTTGGGCGCTCTACGCACAGCAGCAGGACGAGGACGCGCGCATCGCCTGGTCGGCCGCGTGCCAGTTGGGGTACCAGGCTGGTTGCACGGCACCACGCCAATGACGGACGCGCTACCATAAGGCCATGGACTGGCTGCGACGGAACTGGCCCGACCTCGCCATCGGCATCGCGCTGGTCGCGGTCATCGCGGGCATAGTCGCGACGCTCTTGACGGGCGGCTCGTTCTTCGCCTTCGGTCCCGAGCAACCGACCGCTCCGCCGGCCCCGCCCGCCGTCACAGCGCCCGACGCTCCGCCGGGCGTCACGCCCGATCCGGTGCCGGATACCGCCGATGCGTTGCTCGACGCGGGAATCGAGGGCGAAGGGCCGGACGTGGCCGAGCTTCCGCCCGTGCAGCCTGGGGTCGCGGTCCTGGCGCCCGACGGCACACCGGCCGACGAGACGACGCCGGCTCCGAGCCCGGTGGCGCCCGAGCCCGACACGCCACCGGCAGCCGAGCCTGCTCCCGACGCGACGCCCGATCCCGCACCGCCGACCGAGACGCCCGCTCCAGTGGCTCCGGATGATGCGCCCGCGCCAGAGACCCCGGTGACCCCGCCTGAACCCGCTCCGACGGCTGCGCCGGGCACGCCGCTCCCCAGCCCGTCTAGCGATCCCGAGGCGCCCTACCGCGTCTCGGTCGGAGCCTTCGGAGACCCCGAGAACGCCGAGCGCCAGGCAGATACCTTCCGGGCGGCCGGGTTCCCGGTCTTCATTGGCACCCAGGACGACCTGACGATCGTCCTGGTAGGCCCCTACCAGGCCGAGTCCGAAGCCGTGGCGGTCGCATCGCGGATCCGTGCCGGCGATCACGGCATCGACCCGGTCATCTACCGCTACCGCCCGGACGCGGTGTCTGCTGCGAGCTCCACCCCGGCGCCCGCGCCGACACCCGCGCCCGCGCCGACACCCGCGCCCGCGCCGACACCCGCCACCGAACCAGCCCTCACGCCAGGCGAACCGACGGTGGTGGCGCCGCCCGCTGCGGGCCGCTACTTGCAGGTCGGCGCGTTCGGCTCGCCGGAGAGCGCGCAACCGCTCCGGGAGAGGCTGGCCAGCCTCGGCCTCGCCGCCAGCGAGGTGCGCGAGGACGGGCTCATCAAGCTCCTCGTCGGTCCGTTCGACCAGGCAGCGCTGGACGAAGCGAGGCAGCGCCTGACGGCACAGGGGATAGAGAGTTTCGTGCGCTGATGGCGCCACTCGTGCCGCCAGCGACCCTCGGCCGTCTCGTGACCTACCTGCGGGTCTTGACGGAGCTCGGTGCGGCTGGAACGGAGCGCGTCTCCTCCGACGAGCTCGGTGAGAGGGCTGGTACCAGCGCCTTCCAGGTGCGTAAGGACCTGGCGACCTGTGGGCGGTTCGGTACGCGCGGCTCGGGTTACAGCGTGGCGACGCTCGATCGCGAGCTACGGCGAGTTCTGGGACTGACGCGGGAGTGGCCCGTGGCCATCGTCGGCATGGGGCGCCTGGGACAGGCGCTCGCCGACTACCCGAACTTCGGGGAGTTCGACTTCGTCTTACGTGGCGCCTTCGACGTAGATCCCGAGAAGGTGGGCATGGCCGCCGGGTCGCTCGTAGTGCGGCACCTTCGAGAACTGCCTGCAGCCGTGCGCGACGAGGGCATACAGATGGCCTTCCTCACGGTCCCAGCGTCCGCTGCCCAGGACGCCGCGGACGAACTCGTCGCGGCGGGGGTGAGGGGGATCCTGAACTTCGCGCCCTCGGTGATCCACGTCTCGGACGGAGTGCGGGTCGAGGGCGTCGACTTCCTCGGAGGGCTTCAACGGCTCTCTTTCGCGCTCGGAGGCCAGCTGACGCTGGCCTCCCGGCAGGTCGACCCCATGGCGTGAGCCCAGCACTGGGGACGCGTGTGCAGCCGAGGTCGGCGACACGATATGGTGCCGCGTCATGGTGCCTTTGATCTCCACTCAGCTAGACGAGTTCGAACGACTCATCGCTGCTGAGTTGCGCTCTGACGTCGCCTTCATCGAGGCGATAGGTGGCGACCTCGTGACGGCCGGTGGGAAGCGCCTGCGTCCGAGCTTGGCGCTCCTAGCGGGCGAACTGCTGGGTGCGGACCGCGAGGAGACGATGAGCGTGGCGCTCGCGGTCGAACTGCTCCACTCTGCTTCGCTCCTACACGACGACCTCATCGACGACGCCGACACCCGCCGCGGCGCGACGGCAGCCTTCCGGCGCTACGGCAACGTGGTCAGCGTGATGTCGGGAGACTTCATGCTCGCGCGGGTGTTGGGGATACTCGCGCGAGCCGGTTCGGCGGAGTTCACCGCGCTCATGTCCGAGACCGCAGCGCTCATCTGCGAGG
>SKSV01000125.1 GCA_007122815.1 Trueperaceae bacterium
CCCCCGCGCCAGGCGCAGCGCGCTCATGGTGGCCTCGGTGCCGGAGTTCACGAAGCGCACGAGCTCGGCGCCGCTGACCCTCTCGAGGATGCGTTCCGCCAGCACCGTCTCACGCTCGGTGGGGGCGCCGAACGACGTTCCGTCGGCGAGCGCCCCCTCGAGCGCCGCGATGACGCGGGGGTGCCTGTGACCCATGCGCATGGGGCCCCAGGAGCCGAACATGTCGATCAGCCGGCTGCCGTCGGCGTCCCACAGGTACGCGCCGTCGGCGCGCTCGATGAAGCGCGGCGTGCCGCCGACGCTACCGAAGGCGCGCACGGGAGAGCTGACACCACCAGGCATGACCCGCCGGGCGCTCTCGAACAGGGTCTCGGATCTCTTGGACTGCTCGCTTGCCATGGAGCCATGGTGCCATGCGCGCCGCTCGGCCGATGCAGTACGCTTGAGTCACGTATGACGTCGGGTTCAGCAGTCGAATCTTCACTGAACGACGAAGCCATCGCCGCCGCCTTCCGCACCTACCTCGAGACCTACTTCGTGCTCCGCAACCTGCCGGCGGCCTTGGAGTTGTTCACCGAGTCGACTTCGGGATTCGGGACCGGTGCGGACGAGGCGATGTTCGATGCGCAGAGCGTGGCCGCGGTGGTGGAGAGAGACATGCGGCAAGCCCCTAACGAGGTGCGCTACACCGTCACGCGCCAGAGGGTGCAGCGGCTCAGCGAGGACGCAGGCTTGGCGGTGGCCGAGGTAGACCTGCGGACCACGATCTCCGAGCAGGAGCTGCGCTTCAAGGGCCTGCGCGTGAGCGTCGTCTACCGACGCGTGGGCGACGAGTGGCGCATCGAGCATCAGCACACCTCGCTGCCGACGGAGGTGCACGGCCCCGACGAGTCCTACCCGGTGAAGGAGCTGGAGGAGCGCAACGCCGTGCTGGCGCGGCTGGTGGGGAAGCGCACGGCCGAGCTGCACGCCGCGCTCGAGGAGATCAGAGGGCTGGCGGCCATCGACGCGTTGACCGGCACGCTGAACCGCTTCACCGTAGACGAGCGGCTCGCCGCGGAGCTGGCTCGCGCGGAGCGTCACGGGCACGGCTTCGCCCTCATATTGCTCGACATCGACCAGTTCAAGGCGGTGAACGACTTGCTGGGGCACATCGAGGGCGACCGCTTGCTGCGCACTCTCGCGCGACTCGTGACCGAGAGGGTCCGCAAGAGCGACGTGGTCGGCCGCTGGGGTGGCGAGGAGTTCGTCATCATCTGCCCGGAGACGAGCCTGGGGAACGCCGCGCAGCTCGCCGAGGACATCCGTCTCAGCGTGGCCTCGTACGACTTCGGCATCGGTCGGTCCTGCACGATCAGCCAGGGCGTCACCGTCAACGAGGCGGGTGACACCGTCGACAGCATCTTCGCGCGCGCCGACCGGGCCATGTACGCGGCCAAACGTGCCGGCCGTAACAGCGTCAGCCTGACGCCGAACAGAGCACCTCGAGCTTAGGCGCGAGCACCTCGGGCGTAGGTGTGAGCTTGACAACCTGCCCCCGGCTCCGTATCGTTGGGTTACCCTTAGTTACCCAGGGTTACGACGAGAGGAGGTCGAGATGCCGCCAAGAGCACAGAAGCAGCTCCGCATCCTCGACGCGCTGCGCGAGGCTCAGCAGAGCGAGAGCCGCCTGCCGGATCTGAGCGACCTAGCGCGCCGCTTCGAGATCAGCTACCCCACCCTGCGCGAGCATCTCACGGCGCTCGAGGCGAAAGGGCATCTGCGCTTCACCTCCCGCGGCCCCGGCCGCAGTCCCCACCTAGAGCTCCTGGGGATGCCGCCAGGGTTGGCCGTCTACGGCGAGATCGCCGCCGGCCTCCCCATAGGCAGTTACCCGGAGCCGGAGGGTTACTTGCGGCTCCCGGGCATCCTCGAGGGCTTCGCGCTGCGCGTGCGCGGTGACTCCATGGCCGAGCGCATCGAGGACGGTGACCTGGTGCTGCTCTCCCCGCGCCTGCCGCAACGCTCGGGCGAGATATGCGCGCTGCGCGTGGGTGACGACGAATCGACCCTGAAGTACCTGGAGTGGCAAGGCCTGCGCCCGCAGCGCTACCGCCTCAGGCCGCACAACCCCGCGTACCCCACCCTGGAGGTCGCCGCTGCTTACGTTCACGTGGACGGCGTCTTCCGAGGCCTGCTGCGCGGCCCCTTGGTACAGGAACTCATGACCGCGGCGGGGGACGGCCCCGCCTAAGCCTCCTCACCATCACACGAAGGTGCCTCCGCTACCGCCGCCGAGCAGGAGGGGGCACCCTCGTCCCGCCTCAGCACGGGCCTCCGGGCCCCACCGGTGCTGCGCCGTCGCAGCGCCCAACCCAGGGAGCCGATCGACATGCTCTTCCCCGTCCCGCTACCGTCGTCGCGCCCGACCAGCCCGACCCGGCGCCAGCGCGGCGCGAGCGCGCGCCGTGGCGCGCCGACTCCCACGCCACGTCGTGGTGCTCCCGCGCCGCGTTGCGGCGCGCCACAACGTGGCGCAAGCGCAACCCAGGTCGTGGCCTTGCTGCTCGAACCGCTGTCGCTCTGGCTCGCCCAGCGGCGCGACCCCCGCCTAGCCCGTACGCCCACCGTCACCGTCCAGGACGGCCTGGTGATGCACGCCAACCCTCCCGCCCGACGCCTGGGAGTGAGCCGAGGGATGCGCGCGGAGGGGGCCAGGCTGCGCGCCGAGCACCTCGTCGTGCTCACCCCCAGCGAGGTCGAGACCGCTCACGCCTGGGACGGTGTGCTGCGCGACCTGGCCGGCTGGACCCCTTGGCTCACCGCCCGCCGTCGCGGGCTGGCGCTGCTGCGCGCCACTGCGCGCGAAGCGCGCGAGCTGGCCGAGGCCTTCGAGGGTCGCGTGGGCGTGGCCGCCGACCGGCAGACCGCCGAACTCGCCGCCGCCTCGGCGCGTCCCGGCGAGGTGAGGACCGTCGACCCTGGCGACGAGGCATCCTTCCTCGCCCGACTACCGCTGCGTTTCCTGCGCAGTGCGGGCCTGGGCGACGCCGACCTCGTGCGCCTGCACTGGTTGGGGCTCTCCACCGCGGGCGACCTGGCGCGCTGGAGCCGCGAGCAGATCGAGGGTTACCTGGGCGAAGCCGGCCGCGCGCTCCTCCCCTACCTCCTAGGTCCCCGCGCCGACGAGCTCCCCGTGTGGGCGCCGCCCACGCCGCTGCGCCGCCGTCTCGCCTTCGAGCGGCCGCTGTTCGAGCCCTTCGAGCTCGAGGGGGCGATAGAGCGCCTATCCCACGCCCTGGCAGAGGCCCTCGCCGGGACCGCCGCGCGCCGCCTCACCCTCATCGCCGACGTGGGCGGCGTGGCCATGCCGGCCAGCCGCTCCGCGAAGCGACCCCTGCGCGAGGCGGGTCAGATCCGCAGGCAGGCGCTCCTGGCGCTGGGTGACAGCGGCGCCGCCCCGATAGGCATCGACGCCCTCACGCTCGAGCTCGACGAGCGGCGACGCGTCAGCGACCAGGAGGGTTTGTGGGCCACGCGCGCGCAGCGCGAGCGCGCCAGCGAAGCGCTGCTGGAGCGCTTCCCGGGCTCGCTGCGGCGGGTGCGCTGGGGTGACCTGTACGCCCCCGCGGTCGACCACGCCTGGGACTGGGTGCCGTTCGAGGAGGACGTCCAGTCGCAGCACACGCAGCAAACCGCCACCGGCAGCCCTACCGCCGCGGGCAGCCCTACCGCCGCGGATGCCATCGCCGTACCGCTCTTCGCCGACGGCGGTCGCGAGCACCCGGACGCCATCGTGCTCGGCCACCTCACCGGCCGCGCCCTGCGCGCTGCCTGAGCGGGCGCGCGATGCCTCACGCAGCCTGGAGCCCGCCGTGCGCCGCCTGATGATCCCGGTAGACGTCTCCCCCGCCCAGGGGACGCCGCGCTCGCTGCGCTGGCTCGACGTGGCGACCGGGCGTCCGCGCAGCGCCCGGGTGGCGCGCGTGCTCGACGACTGGGACTACGCCGGGCGCTGGTGGGAGGGCGAGGTGCGCCGCCACTACCTGCTGCTCGAGACCGACGCCGGTACCACGCTCGAGGTGTTCCGAGAGGGGAACGACTGGTGCCTCTCACGCCTGAGCGACTGACCGCGGTCCTCTGCAGCCACTCCACCTTCTCCTTCGGCAGCGGCGTGGCGAGCCCCACCACGCTGGTGCGGCGCGCCGCCGAGCTCGGCTTCGACACGCTCGCGCTCACCGACACGCTCAACGTCACCGGCGGCGCCGAGCTCTTCGCGAGCGCGCGCGAGCACGGGCTGCGCGCCCTGATCGGCGCCACCTTGCCGGTACGCGTCGAGGACGAGGTCTACCCGCTGGTGGCGATCGCCGCCTCGCGCGGCGGCTACGGCACCCTGAACGAGCTCATCACCCACGCCCACGCGCGCGAGCAGCGCGACGTCCCCTGGCCCGTGCTGCTCTCTCACACCAGCGACCTGCTCATCCTCACAGGCGGGCGCGACGGGCTGCCCGCCCGGCTGCTGGCCGCGCGGCGCGTGCGCGAGCTCGAGGACCGCATGCGCGAACTACGCGGCGCCTTCCCCGAGCGGCTGTTCGTGCAGCTCTTCCACGACCGCCTCCCCTGGGACGCGCGCCGTGCGCGGGTGTTGCGGCGCTTCGCCCAGAGCCTCGCCCTGCCCACCGTGGCCGCACCCGAGGTGCGCTTCGCCAGGTCCGAGGACTACCGCCTCTACGACGCGCTGCTCTGCGCGCGTGAGGGGAACTCGGTGCAGCAACCGCACCCCGCGCGCCCGCGAAACAGCGCCGGCGCCATGCCCACACCGGAGGAGGCGGCGGCGCGCCTCCCCTTCCCGGAAGCGCTGCTGAACGCCAGGGCCGTAGCCGAGAGCGCCTACTTCGACCTGCTTCCCGAGCGCCTGATCACCCCCGAGGCGCACGTGCCACACGGCCTCACACCCGACCAGCACCTAGAGCGCCGCTGCTTCGAGGCGCTGCTGCAGCGCTACGACAGCGAGTCGCTGGCCACGGCGCGCCGCAAGCTCGAGGAGGAACTCGCCACCGTGCGCGCGCTGGGGCTGGCCGAGTTCTTCCTGGTTGCCGCCGAGGTCACCGACCACTGCCGCGCGCACGGCATCCTCGCCGCCGGCCGCGGCAGCGCCGCCGCCTCCATCTGCTGCTACCTGCTCGGCATCACCTTCGTCGACCCCGTCAAGTACGACCTGCTCTTCGAGCGCTTCCTGCACACCGGCAAGGCCGCCATGCCCGACGTGGACATCGACATCTCGTCGGCGCGGCGCGAGGAGGTGATCGCCTGGGTGGAGGAGCGCTTCGGCGCCGCCACCGAGGCGATGGTCTGCAACAAGATCACGTACCGCATGCCCTCGGCGCTGCAGGACCTGGGGCGCGCGCTGGGGCTCCCACCCGAGTTGCGCACGCGCCTGTCGCGCGCGCTGGGCCGCGACTTCCGCCACATGTCACCGCGGCGCGCGCGCGAGGCGACCGTGGCCTTCGACGAGGTGCTCGGCGACGCCCCCGTCAAGGAGGTCCTGCTCGACCTGCTCTCGCACATGGAGAGTGCCCACACCCGTCACATAGCCCCGCACTCCGGCGGGGTGGTGCTCTCGCGCGAGCCGCTAACGCACTACGCGCCGCTCGAGCGCTCCTCCGGCGGCATCAAGATCGTGCAACTCGACAAGGACGACGCCGAGGCGCTGGGGCTCATCAAGCTGGACTTGCTGGGCCTGCGCATGCTAGCCGCGCTCGAGCGCGCCCGCGAGGAGGTGTTCCGGCTCGAGGGCGTCTGGTTGGACCTCAACGACCTTCCCGACGACACGAGGGTGTGGGACCTGATCAGCGCCGGCGCCACGCTGGGGCTGTTCCAGGTGGAGAGCCCCAGCCAGACCCACACCTCCCGGGTGATGCGCGCGC
>SKSV01000042.1 GCA_007122815.1 Trueperaceae bacterium
GACAAGATGACGGCAGCGTGCTGGTCAACGCCCTCCTCGTCTACGACGTGGACCCCTTCGACCCAGCGAGCCTCGCGGATGGCCAGGCGCGTGCGGCGGCCGCGGTGCCGGCGGTGATCGAGTGGTTGGCCCAGGAACTGCCCGGGTTCGCAGCGGCTCGCGCTGGAGGCGTCGCCGAACGTCTTTACGTGCGCCAGACCCGTCACCTGGTAGCGCGCTGCGTGCTCAGCGCGGACGACATTCTGGACTCGCGCGTGACCGAGATGGACGTCGCCGCCGGTGGTTACCCGCTCGACGTGCAGACGCTGCTACCGAGTGACGACGGCTTCGTGTTCGGGGCGCCCGAGATCTACGGGGCACGCTTGTGCATGAACGTGCCGGAGGACCTCGACGGGTTGTGGGTGGTCGGACGGTCGGCGGGTTACGACCCCATCGCGCACAGCAGCGCCCGCGTCGTCCCCTTCGGCATGACGGTCGCCGAAGGGGTCGGCGTCGCCGCGGCGTTGGCCGCTGCGCTGCGTGTGTCTCCCGCGGCGTTGGCCGACGACGCCACGCTCGTGCGCAACGTGCGCGAGGCACTCGCCGATCGCGGTGCCTACCTACCCCCGGTCAGGCCTCGCCGGCCAGTCGGTCCAGTGGGGCACGAGCACTACGCTGACTACCGCGCGATGCTGCGCTGGGGGTTGGCGGTGGGGGGCTACGACAACGATCCTCGGCTGGGAGCTCCAACGAGCCGTACAGCGCTGCTGTACCTGCTCTCGAACGTGTTCCAGCGCGCCCATGGAGAGCCCGACGCGGGCAGGCGGTTGATAGACCTCTTCGGGCTCGACTCGGGGCCGCTGGACGCTGCCACCGCAGCTCGCGTGACGTCAGCGGCGCTCTGCTTGCAGGGGCGCTGCCCCGAAGGTGAAGGTTGGGACGACCTGCGTGCGCTCGGGCTGGCCGTCGACGCTCCGGACGGGCACCTCTCCCGGGGCCACGTCTACGCGCTGGCGAACCTCGTCCTAGCGGGAAGGCGACCGGGTCCCGAACACGCCGAGCGCTTGCGCTGCGGTTACCCCGACGCTTCGGCCGCCTCGCGCTCCACGAACTGCCGGGCGGTGCGCCCCGAGTACCCGTTGCCCCAGGCTGCGAAGCGCAGAGCGCGCTCCTCCAGGGCGGCGTCGACCTCCAGCCCGGAGGCGTTCGCCAAGCTGCTCACGATGCGCAGGTAGGCACGTTTGTCGGCCGTGGGGAAGGTGATCATCAGACCGAAGCGGTCAGCGAGCGCGAGCCTGTCGTGATGCGTGTCCCAGGCGTGCACGTCGTCGGCTGACGGGTCGGCGCGATCCCCGTGACGCTCGCGCACCAGGTGGCGGCGGTTGGAGGTGGCCACTACCAGCACGCGTCTCGAGCGCGCCACGAGGCTTCCCTCCAGGAGCCCCCTCAGGGGTTGCAGGCGCTCGTCGCCCTCTTCGAAGGTGAGGTCGTCGAGCATGATGACCGCCGGCCGCGGTTGGCGAGCCAGAGCCGCCAGCACCTTCGGCAGACCCGAGAGGTGAGACACCGGGACCTCGACCAGGCGTAGCCCGCGCTCCGCGTAGCGCTCCAGCAACCCCCGCACCGCGGTCGACTTGCCGCTGCCGCGCGGACCGTAGAGCAGCGTGTCCAGCGCAGGCCTGCCAGTGAGGAAGGCTTCCACGTTGGCGAGCAGCGGAGCTAGCTGCCGTTCGACACCGATCAGCGAGGCGAGCGTGGCGCCGCCTGGGTCGTCCACCCCCCGTAACCGCGATCCGTCCCAGACGCAAGCGTCGTGCCTCGCCAGGCTGCCGGCGCCGACGCTCGCAGCAGGCTCCGCGAGAGCCGCGCAGGCCTCCTCGAGGCTTCCGCCGAGCAGCGCCGAGCGCAGGCGCCCGACCGCGACCTCACTCGACACGGAGTGGCTCTGGCCCACGCTGAGGTCCTGCCAAGGAGGCAGCGCCTTGCCGACGAGCGCCTCGGCTTGTTGCTGCCAATCGCGTCGCGCCAGGCTCGAGTAAGCCTGCAGGTCGGTCCTCGCAGCGAGCGCGGCTCCCGGCGCCGCCAAGGGGGCGTGGGCGCTCTGGACGGCGCGCGCGACGTGCTCGCTCCAGGCTCCATCGGCGAAGAGCAGGGCGTCGGCGAGCGCGCTCGCGAGGTCGCTGCTGCCGCTCCCGAAGAGGGCTCGAGCGGTGGCAGCGTGCGCGGCTGC
Source organism: Trueperaceae bacterium (assembly GCA_007122815.1). Taxonomy (GTDB): domain Bacteria; phylum Deinococcota; class Deinococci; order Deinococcales; family Trueperaceae; genus CSSed10-48. Next base: position 2,210 of record SKSV01000042.1, read on the forward strand.
AGCGCCGCTCGCGTCGCCGGCCGCGAGCGCCAGGTCGAGCGCCTCGAGCGCTTCCCACCAGGGGGTCGAGATCGGGCCGTCTAGCAGGTAGGGTTCGATCAAGTGGTAGCCTCCGAACATGGCGGCCATCTACCAGCGTGCCCGTCCGGCGCGCTTCGACGAGGTCGTCGGCCAGGACCACGTTACCTCTCTGCTCGTAGCCGCGGTCAAGCGCGGCGCGATCGGTCACGCCTACCTCTTCTCGGGTCCGCGTGGCGTCGGGAAGACCAGCTGCGCTCGCCTGCTCGCGATGGCGGTCAACTGCGAGGCAGCCCTCGAAGAGCGGCCCTGCGGGGCCTGCCCGTCGTGCCTCGAGGTCCGTTCCGGTTCGCATCCGGACGTCATGGAGCTCGATGCGGCCTCGAACAACTCGGTCGATGACGTGCGCGAGCTGCGCGAGCAGGTGCGCCTGGCACCGCTTCGCGGTGGCCGCAGAGTATGGGTCCTGGACGAGGCCCACATGCTGTCTCGCGCCGCCGCCAACGCGCTCCTCAAGACCCTCGAGGAGCCTCCCGCGGGGCTGCTGTTCGTGCTCGCCACCACCGAGCCCGAGAAGCTCCCACCGACGGTGCTGTCGCGGTGTCAACACTTCCGCTTCCGGAGGCTCGGCGACACCGAGATCCGCGGGAAGCTAGAGCGCTTGCTGGTCGCGGAGGAGCTCGAGGCTGAACCCTCGGCACTGGACCTGCTCGCGCGCAGCGCCGACGGCGCCATGCGCGACGCCGAGTCGATGCTGGAGCGGCTGATCGCCTCCGGTGAGCAGCTGACGCTGGGCGCTACGGAAGCTGCTCTGGGTCTGCCGCCGAAGGAGCGCTTGACGCGCTTGGCCAGCGCCCTGGTGGCGGGTGACTTGGACGCCTTGCTAAGGGGCGCCGCCGAGCTCTACGCTGACGGCTTCGCTCCGCGCACGCTCGCTGAGCAGGTCGCCCGGACCTTGCGCGACGCGCTCGTCGAGCAGGTGAGGGGTATCGAACCGGACGCGCTCGTTGGCTCCCGCGTGGACGAGATGGCACTGGTGAGGGCACTCGACGCGCTCGACGAGGCTCAGGAGCGCTTCGTACGCCGCGGCGACCTCTACGCGCTCGAGGTGACGCTCATACGCGCCTCCGCGGCGATGTTGGACCGTGGCGTGGAGGCGCTGGCGCGAACGCAGGAACGGGAAGCCGAGGCCCACGCACAGGTTGCGCACGCCGAAGCCCTCCCACAGGTTGCGCACCCCGAGGCCCCCCCACAGGTTGCGCGAGCCGCGGCGCCGGCGGAGGTGACCGCCGAAGCGCCGCAGAGCCCTTTCGAACCGAACGCGCGACCTGCGCGTCCCAGTGAAATGCGCGGGCAAGGGCCACCGCCCTCTCCTGCCACTTCAGCTCGGCCGAGCGCGAAGAAGCCGAGCTGGCACGCGCTGCTGTCGCGCGCCGGCCCGCAGCTCAAAGCCTTCTTGCTGCCAGCCGAAGCGAGCATCGACGAGGACCACCTGGAGGTCCATTACGACTCGCGGCACGCCTTCCACTTCTCCCAGCTGCAACGCCGCGAGAGCGAGTTCTACGACCTGTTGGAGGACGCGGGGGCCGGCCACCTGAGCGTTCGAGTCCGGGGTCCGGGAGGCCGACTCGAGCGTGGCTCTGCCGGCCGGGCCGCCACCGGCGTAAGCACGGATGCGGCCGCTACTGGCACTGGACCCGTTACCGACAGTGCGGCGCCCGCGGGCGCGAGCGAACCAAAAAAAGCCTGACGGGGTCGGCGCCGCTGGCGCCGGCTCCGGCCGAAGAAGCTTCCGTCGAGACCAGCAGCGCGCCGGCGGAGACGCCTCCGCCGGCAGACACCGTCGCGATGCTGCAACGGCTCTTCCCGGGGCAGGTCCTGAGGATCGAGCCCGCGACAGGCGATGAGACCCACGAGGGCGACGACGTGCCCGGCGGTGGCAGGCTAGAATCCCCGGGGAGCCGAGAGACATGAACATACAGAAACTGATGAAGGAAGCCCAGAAGGCGCAGCGGCAGATGGCCGACGCGCAGGAGAAGCTGGCGTCGATGAGCGTAGAGGGAAGCGCCGGCGGCGGCCTCGTGACCGCTACGGCCACCGGAGACGGGACGGTGACGAAGGTCCGCATCGATCCGTCGGCCATCGACCCGGAGGACGTCACGCTCCTCGAAGACCTCGTGAGCGCGGCCGTGTCGGACGCGCAACGCAAGGCCAAGGAACTGCAGGAGCAGGAGCTCGGTTCGGCCGTCGGTGGGCTCGGCGGGCTGCCGGGTCTGCTCTGAGGCCGTTCGGGGGTGCGCTACCCCACCCCGCTCCTCCGCCTCATCCGTGAGCTGAGCAAGCTGCCTGGCATCGGGCCGAAGTCCGCGCAGCGGCTCGCGTTCCACCTCTTCAACCAACCGAGCGACGACGTGCTGGCGCTGGCGCGTGCCTTGGAGGAAGCGAAGACCGGCCTGGCGCGCTGCCCGCGTTGCGCTCACGTCATGGCGGCCGCGGAGGAGGCCTGCGACGTCTGCCTGGATCCGGGCCGAGACCCTGCTCTGATATGTGTCGTGGAGCAGAGCGCCGACGTGCTGGCCATCGAACGCAGCGGTGAGTTCTCGGGCCTCTACCACGTACTCCAAGGAGCGCTTTCTCCCATGCACGGGGTCGGCCCGGAGCAGCTGACCATCGCGTTGCTCCTCGACCGCTTGGCGGACGTGCGCGAGGTCGTCCTCGCGACCGCGACCACCGTCGAGGGCGAGGCGACGGCGCTGTTCTTGGCACAACGCCTGCGGGAGCACGGGGTCTCGGTGACGCGCATCGCCTACGGCCTGCCGGTAGGCGGCGACCTCGAGTACGCCGACGAGGTCACTCTGGGACGCGCTATCACGCACCGCCGCCCGCTCTGACCCTGGGCCTCGGGGTACTCTGGTGGCCTTGACACTACGCAGGTCGTCCTTATAATGCGGCCGCCCACGGAAGGGGGTCGCTGCCTTGCCAGCTGACAAACGCACCCGTCGCCTCGTCATCGTCGAATCCCCGACCAAGGCGCGCACCATCAAGCGTTACTTGCCGCGTGAGTACCAGGTGGAGGCAAGCATGGGCCACGTCCGGGACCTGCCCGCCTCGGCGGCCGAGATCCCCGACGAGCACAAGGGCAAGCCGTGGGCCCGACTCGGCGTTAGGGTGGACGACGCCTTCGAGCCGTTGTACGTCGTGTCACCCAAGAAGCGCGAGGTGGTCCGTAAGCTCCGAAAGGCACTCAAGGAAGCCGACGAGCTGGTGATCGCGACGGATGAGGACCGCGAGGGCGAGAGCATCGGCTGGCACCTAGTGCAGCTGCTGTCGCCGCGGGTGCCGGTCAAGCGCATGGTCTTCCACGAGATCACGGAGCACGCCATACAGCGCGCGCTCGAGGCCACGCGCGACATCGACTCGCACCTGGTGGAGGCGCAGGAGACGCGGCGTGTGCTGGACCGGCTGGTCGGCTACACCATCTCGCCGCTGCTGTGGAAGAAGATCGCTCCGCGGCTCTCGGCGGGTCGGGTCCAGAGCGTCGCCGTGCGCTTGCTCGTGATGCGCGAGCAGGAGCGCATGCGCTTCCGCTCCGGCAGCTACTGGGACCTGAGCGCGCGGCTCGTCACTCCCGCGCAGGCAGGCTTCGA
>SKSV01000032.1 GCA_007122815.1 Trueperaceae bacterium
ATGGCCGAGGTCGGCATCGACGGCTTCGCCCGCGCACCCGTCGGCACGGGTCCGTTCCGCTTCGTGTCGCGCTCGGCAGGCGACCGCATCCTGATGGAGGCCAACCCCGACTACTGGCGCAGCGGCTACCCGCTGGTCGCCGAACTCGAGTTCCGCGTCATCCCCGACGCCTCGACCAGGCTGGCCGCCGTGCGGACGGGTGAGATCCACATAGCCAACCGCTTGACGCCGGATCAGGCCATGGCGCTGGATGCCGTCTCCGGCGTCGACGTCGTGTCTTACCTCAACGACCGCGCGTACTACGTGGGCTTCAAGAACGTCGGTGCGGGAGTCGGCACCCCGCTCGAGGACGCCCGCGTGCGTCAGGCTCTCAACTACGGCACCGACCGCTTCGGCATCATCTCCGCGATCTTCGCGGGGCAGGCGGAGCCGCTTCCGGGCTTCGTCATCGAAGGCAACCTCGGCTACGACCCGGACATGATGCAGCCGTTCCCGTACGACACGGAGCGTGCCATGGAGCTGCTCGCCGAGGCCGGCTACCCGGACGGGTTCGAGATCTCCATGGGCTGCCCGGCGGACGGCTACGTGAACATCAACGAGGTGTGTCTGGCCCTGCAGCGCACGCTCGATCGGATCGGGGTCGAGGTCAACGTCGAGTTCCGTACCACCAACAGCTTCTGGAGCCAGCCTCAGTACGGCGCGGTCGGCGCGATGTTCGTGGACAGCTGGTCTTCGACGATCGGCGAGGCGCTTCCGCGACTCGACGGTGCGCTCGTCCCTGGCAACTACTACACCGCCTGGGAGGACCAGCGCTTCGCGGACCTCGTGGCGGAGATCTCCACGACGGTGGACCGCGACGAGCGCGCTGCGCTGTACCAGCAGATGCACCAGCTCATGCGGGAAGACCCGCCGTTCATCTACCTCTACCAGCCGATGATCTTCGAGGCCATCAGCGATCGCGTGAGCGGCTACAACCCGCGCGCCGCCGAGGAGTACTTCCTCTTCCAGGTCGCGCTCGACTGAACCAAGAAGGAGGCAGGGGAAGCGGGCCGGCGCGAGCGCCGCTTCTCCTGCAGCCCGGATAGACGATGCTGCGTTACGTCGTAAGGCGCACGCTCGAGTCCGTCCTGCTGATGCTGGGCGTGCTCGTGCTGGTGTTCTTCATGGTCAGGCTCACTGGCGATCCCGTGAGCCTGATCATCCCCATGGACGCCCCCACCGCCCAGCGCGAGGCCTTCCGCGAGGTGATGGGGCTGAACCGGCCGCTGCTGGTCCAGTTCGGCACGTACATGTCGGGAGCGGTACGCGGCGACCTCGGCGACTCGCTACGGCGCCGCGGCGTGGCGAACCTGGACATAATCCTGGAGCGCCTCCCCGCCACCGTTCAGCTGGCCTTGGCGGCCCTCGCGTTCGCGATGGTAGTGGCGCTTCCCCTCGGGCTGTTCGGCGGCATGAGGCCGGGCTCGCTCGTCGACCGCGTGGCGCGCGGCGTCGGTCTCGCTGGGCAGACGATCCCGAACTTCTGGCTCGGCATGCTGCTGATCGTGCTCTTCGCGGTGACCTTGGGCTGGTTGCCGTCCTTCGGCCGGGACGGCATCACCTCGCTGGTGCTACCGGCCGTCGCGCTCGGCTTCGCGGGCATGGGCCAACTCGTGCGGCTCACGCGCTCGGCCGTGCTGGACGTGCGACGGGCCGATTACGTTCGCACCGCCCAGGCCAAGGGTATGCGCCGCTGGCGCGTTTCGCTGCGGCACGTGCTGCCCAACGTGGCGATCCCGGTGGTCAGCGTGCTGGGAATCCAGTTCACCTATCTTCTAGGCGGCTCGGTGTACATCGAGGTCGTGTTCGCCTGGCCGGGGATCGGCTCTCTGCTCGAGAGCGCGATACGTGATGCCGACTTCCCCTTGGTCCAGGCGATCACCATCTTCATCTCGCTCTTCGCCATCAGCATCCACCTGCTGACGGACCTTCTCTACGGGCTCCTCGATCCGCGTTTGAGGAGAGCTTCGTGAGGCGCGACCGTCGCCTGCCCGACGACGTCAGCGGGGAGTCGCTGTTCGCTCCCCGGCGCCTGTGGCGGCTCTTGAGGCGCGACGCGGCCGGCATGACCGGGTTCTTGATGGTGGTCGCGATAGTCACGATCGCAGCTTTCGCACCCTGGATCGCGCCGTACGGACCCACCGAGGGTGAGTTCTTGAGCGCCCGGCTGCCGCCAGCGTGGATGGAGGGTGGGTCCAGCGCCCACCTGCTCGGCACCGACCAGCTGGGCCAGGACGTCTTCAGCCGCATCGTGTTCGGCACCCGCGTGTCGCTGATGGTGGGCGTCCTCGGTGCCCTGCTGGCCGTGTCGATCGGCGTCACGTTGGGCCTGCTGGCCGGCTACTTCGGCGGCTGGTTCGACAGCTTGATCACCAGCTTCACCAACCTACTGCTCTCCATCCCTTACCTGGTGCTGGTGATCGTCATCGCCACCGTGTTGGGGAGGAGCCTCACGAACGTGATCCTGCTCTTCGGCATCACGGGCAGCCCCGTGTTCGTGCGGGTGACCCGTGGGGAGGTCATGCGGATCAAGCGCCTCGCTTACGTCGAGGCAGCCGTTGGCCTGGGTGCTTCCTCGGCACGCATCATCCCTCTCCACCTGTTGCCGAACCTGGTCGGGCCGCTGCTCACGCTCGCCACGTTCGAGGTGTCGGCGATGATCTTCTACGAGTCGGGTCTGGGCTTCCTGGGGTTGTCCGTGCCACCGGAGGTGCCCAGCTGGGGCAACATGCTCGCGCTCGGCCGGCAGTTCCTGACGATCTACCCGTGGTTGGCGATCTTCCCCGGCGTGGCGATCGCGCTCACCGCTCTCGGGATCAACCTCTTCGGTGACTGGCTTCGTGACGCTCTGGACCCTCGCGCCCAGGAACGCACGTGAACCCCGCGATGCCCTTCGGTAGCCAGAGGCCGGCCGCACTGCTGCTCGACATGGACGGCACGCTGGTCGACACCGAGAGGCTCTGGCTCGAGGCCGAGCGAGCGGCCGCCGCCCGCTTCGGAGGGAACGTGCCCGACTCGGCCGAAGCCGAGCTCCTGGGGCTGGACACCGACACCATGCTGGACCTGCTGAGCTCACGCTACGGCGCCCGCGCGGACCGCGCGAGACTGCGAGACGCCGTGATGCACGAGGTCGGGGAGCGCTTGAGCGGCGCCCGGGCCTGCCCCGGTGCAGCCGACTTCGTCGCCGCGGCGCGCGCGGCGGGCATCCGCTGCGCGCTCGTCTCCAACTCGCCCGCGAGCATCGTGCAGGCGACCCTCCAAGCGCAGCCCTGGGCTGGCGCGCTGGAGGTTCGCGTGAGCGCCGACGACGCCGAGCGCGCGAAACCCGCTCCGGACCTCTACCTGACGGCTTTGCGCAGGCTGCGGCTCGCTCCCTCGGAGTGCTTGGCGGTGGAGGACAGTCCGACCGGCGCTCGCGCTGCCGTCGACGCCGGGCTAGTCTGCCTGGGCGTGGCGGCGAGCGTCGAGCAGGCCGACTCGTTACGAGCGGTCACGCCTCACGTGCTTCCCTCGCTGAGCCACGCGCGGCACTGGCTGGGGCTGCACGAAGCCCGCTGGCCACACGACACCGAGGCCGAAGCGAACGGAAACCGAGGCACCCGATGAACCTTCGCCCACCACCCACTCCGAGGCTGCCGCCAGCCGACCCGTACATCGACGGCGAGTTCCGGCCGAGCGCCGCCGGTGAGCGGCGCGAGATCTCGTGCCCGGCGACCGGCAGGGTCCTCCTAGCCGTCGCGGAGGCACACGCCGAAGACGCCCAACTCGCGGTATCGGCCGCGCGGCGCGCCTTCGACGAGGGGAAGTGGGCGAACGCCTCGCCGCGTGCGCGAGCCGCTGTCCTGGAGTCCGTAGCGACGCTCCTGGAGCGCGACGCGGTCCGCTTCGCCGAGCTCGAGACGCTCGACACGGGAAAGCCCTTGGCCGAGAGCCGCGACGACCTGGCACAGGTCGCCGACGTCTTCCGCTACTACGCCGCGCTGGTGCGCTCCACCGGCGGGGAGGTCAACCGCGCCGAGGAGGGGTCGCTGAGCCTCACGCTCTTGCGTCCGGCAGGCGTGGTGAGCATGATCACGCCCTGGAACTACCCGCTGCTGCAAGCCTCCTGGAAGGTCGCTCCGGCTCTGGCGGCGGGCTGCTGCTTCGTCCTGAAGCCCAGCGAGCTCACGCCCCTCACGACCATGGCCTTGGCGGAGACCTTGGCCGAGGCCGGCCTCCCAGACGGCGTCGCCAACGTCGTGACGGGCGCGGGGAGCAGCGTCGGTGCCGCGCTCGTGTCCGACCCGCGCGTGGACGTCGTCTCGTTCACGGGCGGCATCGAGACGGGTCGGGTCATCGCTCGGACGGCCGCCGACCGAGCAGCCCGGGTGGCGCTCGAGCTCGGCGGCAAGAACCCCAACCTGATCCTCGCGGACGCCGACCTGGAGGTTGCCGCCGACCGCGCCCTCGACGCCGTCTTCTTCCACGCTGGTCAGGTCTGCTCGGCCGGATCCCGGCTCCTGGCCGACGAGAAGGTGCACGACGAGCTGGTAGCGCGCATCAGCGCGCGGGCCGCGCGCATCCGCCTCGGCGTCGGTTGGGACCCGGAAACCGAGATGGGTCCGCTGATCAGCGCCGCGCACCGCGAGAAGGTCGAGGGTTACGTGAGGCTGGCGCTGGCCGAGGGCGCGCGCCTGCACCTGGGAGGAGATCGGCCTGCCGACCCTGCGCTGGTTGGGGGCGCGTTCTTGCTCCCCACCGTGATCGTCGATCTCCCGAGTGACGGGCGGGTGGCGCGTGAGGAGATCTTCGGGCCGGTACTCACGGTCGAGCGCGTGAGGGGACTCGACGACGCGCTCGCGCGCGCCAACGCCACCGACACGGGTCTCGCGGCAGGCATCTGGACGCGTGAGCTGCGCACCGCGCTGAGGGCTGCCGAGCGGCTGCGCTTCGGCACGGTGTGGTGGAACGACTTCCACCCCTACTTCCCCGAAGCCCCTTGGGGTGGCTTCAAGAGCAGCGGCGTGGGTCGCGAGCTCGGACGCAGTGGACTGCGTGAGTACCAGGAGGAGCAGCACCTCTACCTGAACGCCGATCCAAGCCCGAGCGGCGCCTTCGGAGGCCGCGGCCCTTAGCCCGAGCGGCGCGCCAGGGGACTCCGGAGCCTAGTCCGAGCCCCGCGCCCCGCCGAAGGACCTGATCCCGAAGACGACCCAGAAGACCGTCAACGCGCCGGTGAAGGCCAACACGGGTAGCGGGCCGAACTGGGCTATCAAGGGGATGGACGCGGCCGTGAAGAGGCCGCCGCCCACCACCGGCTCGAAGAGGAGCTGCTTGTAACCGAACGCCTCGAGGCCCCCCGAGCGGTTCTGGGGATCGGCGATCCGCATCAGCAGCAAGCCGGTGACGGTCATGCCCATCGACTGGCCGAAGTCGCCGAGCCCGCGCTCGTAAGCGTTCTCCGGGATGATCCTGGGCGCCAGAACCAGGTATGCGATCAGGTTCCATACGATGCCCGCGAGCGCGAGGAGCACGAACGGCGCGAGGTTGCCACCGAGCGCCTCGAGCGAGAGAGTGCCGAGCGCCGCCACGATGATCAGGTCTAGCGAGAACCCACCAAGGCGGTTGATGAGCTTGCGGTCGACCAAGTTCGCGCGACCGGTGCGGTCGAGCACCAGTTGCAGCACCACCCCACCCAACATGGCGAGCGGGAACAGGGGCATGTGAACTAGCAGCTCGACGCCACCGTCGCGCCCCCAGGTCGAGCGCTCCAGCCACGCCAGGGACTGCTGGAGCAACCAGCCGAGGCTCACCGCAATGGCGACGTAACCCACGTG
>SKSV01000327.1 GCA_007122815.1 Trueperaceae bacterium
CGCTGGAGTAGCTGATCTCGGCCAGGAGCACGGTCGGTTCGGGTGTTCCCACCTGCGGGCGAATGCGGTTCAGGCGCATCTCCGCCGCACCGAACTCTCCCAGCGCGCTCTCGATGCGCGCCAGCGCGAGCTCCGCCGCGAGCGCGCGCGGGTCGGCCTGCAGGGCGTTGAGGCAGCTCTCACGAGCGGTGAAGAGGTCCCCTCCCGCCTCGAAGCGCAAGCACTGCTGCAAGTAGCGCTCGGCGCTGAACACCTGCGCTTGCGCCGGTAGCGAGGCCAGCAGCGCTGCCGCGCTCAGCAGCGTGACCAACCAAGCGGTCGGGCGGTGGTGACGAGCGCTACTGGCGTAGCTTGTCTCATGCAGGGATCTGGGCATCCACATGACCTCAGCCTTCATCGTATTCGCTCGCAGTCTGTCGCATGGCGGGCACGAGCGTCGCGGAATCGCTCACGGCGAGCGCGCAGCGCTCCGGGTCGAGCATGAACGGAGGCTGAACGCTCATGCTCGCGAGGAGAAGGGTCCTGTCAGCAGGCGCTGGTAGCATGACTATCGTGGGCCACATGCTCCTATGGTTCGTCTTGAGCCTCGCCACCGCCGAGCTGCCGGCCTTCACCGCCGGCACCGAGCTGCGCGTGGTGTCGCCCGACCTGTTGACCGTCTACTCCAGCGGTCGAGTCCAGGAAGATCTTCTGACGATCGATCTACCGCTCGACCCGGGCGTCGAGGTACGCCTGCTGGTGTTCGCGCCGAACGCCAGCGACGAGGAGGTCGCGGTGGCCCTATCGATGGGCGCGGCGATCTACGCCCGCGTGGCTCTCGACCAGGCCGATCTGCTCATACACGTGAGCGATCGAGTCGAGCCGCTGTCGCTGCGTGAGTGGCTGGCTGACGTGCACGCCATCGAGTTGGTGATGAGCACTCGGAGGGTCAGGTGAGCAAGCACGTCCTCATCGTCGAGGACGACGTCGACATCAGCCGCCTCCTGCGCCTGGAGCTCGAGGACGTCGGTTACCGGGTGTCATGCTTCGACAACGGCATGCGGGGTCTGGCGGCGATCCGGGAGGAGCGCCCCGACCTGGTCATCCTCGACCTGGGACTACCCGACGTGTCCGGGGTCGAGATCGCTCGCCGAGTGCGGCGCACCGACCCCACGCCGATCATCATCCTCACGGCGCGCGACGACGTCGAGACCAAGGTCACGATGCTCAACGCGGGGGCTGACGACTACCTCGCCAAGCCGTTCCACATGGGCGAGCTGTTGGCGCGCGTGGGGGTGCAGCTCCGCAAGCAAGGCGGCGGCGCGGTCACCAGGATCGGCGAGCTGATGATCGACGCGGTACGCAGACAGGTCCTCTGGGGCGAGCAGGAGGTCAAGCTCTCGCCGCGCGAGTTCAAGCTGCTGCAGTACCTCGCTGGCCAGCCCGGGCGTGTCTACGGCCGGGAGGAGATCGAGCAGAACGTCTGGGGCGGCGACCTGCCACCGGCCTCCAACGTCGTGGACGTACACGTGGCCAACATCCGCGGCAAGCTCCGCGAGGCGGGCGGTTACGGCGTCATCCGAACGGTGCGCGGCGTAGGCTACGCGATCAAGGGTTGAGGTGCGGCGACGGCGGCGTGGGCGCGGTCTGTCGCTCAGGTGGCGCGGCGCTCTGCTCGCCAGCCTAGCCATAGCCGTGCTGGCCCTCAGCGTCTCGCTGGCGGCCTTCGCGGTCGTACGTAACAGCCTCCAGGGTGACCTCGAGGCGGCTCTCCGGCGCGACGCCGAGCGCGTCGCCGAGCTCTACAGCGTGGGCGTGGCAGGCAGCGCTCGAGACGTGCTCGTGGGGCCGACCGGAGGCGTGGCAGTGCAGCTGTACGACCCGCTCGGCCAGCTCCTCATCGCCTCCTCCCCCCGCTTCGAGGCCGCCGACGCGGCGCTGCCGACCGAGGTTGTCAACGCCGCCAGACGCCAGCCAGAAGGCGCCTACTGGCGCGGAAGCCTGGCGGGCAACCCGGTGCAGGCGGCCCTCACCCCCTTCGACTTCGGCGTGGTGGCGGTCATCGGCGACACGCGCTTCATCGGTAGCGCGTTAGGTCAGCTCGCTCGCTCACTGGCGGTCATGGCCGTGGCGGCTGTGCTGGTGTCGGCGGTGGTGGGTTACACGCTGGCGAACGCCATCGTTCGCCCCATCGTGCTGCTCGCGCGCCGCGCCGCCAAGCTGGGGCCAGAACGGCTCGACCCGATCGCTTACCAAGGGCCGCAAGACGAGGTCGGTCAGCTCACCGACGTGCTGAACGACCTCGTGGCGCGCCTCCGCAGCGCGTTGGACGCCCAACGCGCCTTCCTCGCCGAGACCAGCCACGAGCTGCGCACGCCCCTCACCTCGTTGCAGGGCTTCCTGGACCGAGCCTCGCGCCGTGCGCAGCCGCAGGTGCAGCGCGACCTGGCTGACGCCCAGCGCATCGCGGCGGGCATGTCGCGACTGGTCAGCGACCTGCTCCAGCTCTCGCGTGGCGACACGGTGAGAGAGCTCGAGCTCCACCTGCTCGATCCCGCCAGCGACGTCGTGGAGGTGGTGGCCGAGGAGTTCCCGAGCGTGAGGGTGGAGGCGGCGTCAGGGCTCAGCGTGGTAGGTGACCCGCACCAGCTTCGCCAGCTGGTGCGGAACCTCGTCTCGAACGCCGTCAGGGCGGCCGGCGACGCGGCGCTCGTGACCCTCAGGGTCAGCTCGCACGGCGCTGAGGTGCTCGTCGAGGTCCACGACCAGGGACCGGGAGTGCCGTCCCAGATGCGCGAGAGGTTGTTCGAGAAGTTCTTCCGGGGGCCCGGCGGCGGCAGCGGCCTCGGGCTCGCGATCGCTCAACAGATCGCGCAAGCCCACGGCGCGAAACTGAACCTGGAGAGCCGCCCTGGCGACACCACCTTCGGGTTCTCGCTACCGCTCGCCGACGTGGCCGAAGAGGAGGCGAACGGGGTCTAGGGCGCCTATCGTCCGGACCAGCGAGTCAGAGGCTCGGAGGCGGCACGCCGCGGTAGCGTGGAGGTATGACACAGTCCGCCCACACCTTCGCCGCCGAGTTGGTCACGGCGGTAAGGCTCCCGTACCTTCTGTATCTACCCGAGGGCGTGGAGACGCGTCGCGATTGGCCGCTGATCCTGTTCCTGCACGGTTCGGGGGAACGCGGCACGGACTCGTCTATGGTGCGTCGGGAAGGCCTGCCGAGGAGGCTGGACGAAGGGCTCGAACTGCCTGCGGTGGTGCTCTCGCCGCAGTGCCCGGACGGGCAGGTGTGGGCGCAGCAGTACCCGGCCGTGATGGCGCTGCTCGAGGCGGTGACGGAGCAGGTCGGGGTCGATCCGGATCGCGTCGTCCTGACGGGCCTGAGCCTCGGGGGTGCCGGCATCGTGCACCTAGCGGCAACCCACCCCGAGCGCTTCGCCGGACTCGCGCCCATCTGCGGCCCCTGGACGTTCTACTACGTCACACCCGAGATGGCGCGGGTGCCGCTGTGGGTGTTCCACGGCGAGGACGACCCGGTGGTGTCGGTCGAGGACTCGCGGATGCTGGTCTCGAGGGTGGAGGAGCTCGGTGGCGAGGCGCGTTTGACGACCTATCCAGGCGTCGGCCACGGTGCCTGGAGGGAGGCGTACGCCGACGAGGCGCTGCTCGAGTGGATGCTTACGCGGCGGCGGGGCGGCTAGAAGGTGCCCGCGGGGATAGGTTCGTTGACCCGAACGAGCTCGTGCCGCATGCGCATCAGGAGCTCAGGCCCGTCGGGCCCCAGCCGGTAGGTCGTCGACGCCGGCCAGCCGGCCCCGCCCGGCACGAGCGGCTCGTCGACCAGGATGATCATCGTCTCCGACTCAAACTCGTAGATGATCGCGAGCAAACGCCCCTCGCCGTCGAACAGGTAGGCCAGTTCGGTGATGCCCTCGAACTCAGGGACGCCGTCGCTGAAGCCAGGCAGCAGCGAGGCGCCCCGCACCGTGACGTGTTCGCCCTCGACCAGGTCGCCGTAGGCGCGCACGCCGTCGTAGCTGGCATCGACCTCCAACGGGTCGAAGGACCAGCTCGGTGGGTCGAAGAACGCTTCGAAGAGCGCAGCCGTGCCCGGGGGCATAGGAATCTCCTCGCCGCCCACGGTCATGCGTACCTGACCATCGGAGACGCGCATGGTGGTGCGCAGTCCGTCCCCATGGTCGGTCTCGATCAGCGCCCGGCGCCCGACGAAGTCGACGACGCTACGCGTGCGCACCTCGGTGCCGCCCTGCTCGACGTGCACCATGACGGTGACCGACTCGAGCGTCTCGATCACCTCGTCGGCCCACGGGTCGGAGCCGTGGAACTCCTGGAGCAACTCGAGGGCGCGCTCGTCCGGTTGAGCGACCGCGAGGGAGGTGAAGAGGAGCACGAGTAGCGCTGCGACGGCGCCCATCGTCCGAGCGGCGCTCACAAGTACCAGTTGACGCCGAGGGCAGCTCCGAAGGTCGGGACACGGGCGCTGCCGCCCGAGAGGCTGAGCGCAGCCCCTGCGCTCGCCTCGGCGAACACCCCGAGCTGCGGGAGACCCATGGGGGCGAAACGGAACTGCCCGCCCACGAGCGCTTGAACGCCGAGCTCCGCGCGCCCCGGCCCCACCTCCAGCGAGGGGCCGGCGCCGACGTAGGCGTCGAACGGGCCGTCAGCGAACACCCCCAGCAGCGCGTCCAAGCCGACGCCGACGCGCACGCCGCTGCTGCTGGCGACCAGGCGGCCAGAGACGCGCAGGTCGGCGTCGGTCGCCAGGGCGCTGCCGAATCCGTAGTGCACGGTCACCCCGAGGGGGTAGCCCGAGCGCACCCCGAACCAATCCTGGGCGTTGCCTGCGCCCGCCAACAAGAGGGCGCCGAGGACGAGGGCCAGCAGTCGGTTGCGCATCATGGGCTCCTTCGGATGAGTCTGCCGGCGAGGGAGCGCGCCCTCGGGACGGACCTCAGACCAGTCGCCTCCGCACCCTGGAGGAGAGCGTGTCGACGACGATGATCACCACCACTATGACGATCATTATCATCGAGATCTCGTCCCAGCGGCGGAACTGCAGGCGTTGGATGAGCGGTGCCCCGATGCCGCCCGCGCCCACCAGGCCGAGGATGGAGGCGGCGCGGAGGTTGATCTCGAAGCGGTAGAGGAGGTAGCTGGCGAACTCGGGCAGCACCTGCGGCACCACCGAGAAGAAGAAGACGTGCAGGCCGTTGCCTCCTGCGGCACGTATCGCCTCGCTCGGGCCCGGGTCGATGCCTTCGACCACGTCCGAGAAGATCTTGCCCAGGAAGCCGATGGAGTTGATGCCCATCGCGAGGATGCCGGCTACCGGACCCGGACCCATGGCCGCAACGAAGATGATCGCGAAGAGGATCTCGGGGAAGGTGCGCACGCCTACCAGGAAGGTCTTGCCTGGGAAGGCGAGCAGGCGGTTGCCGAGCAGGTTGTTGGCGGCCAGGAAGGCCATGGGGAAGGCGAGGAGGCCGCCGATGGCGGTGCCGATGACGGCCATGAAGACCGTCTCGAGCATGGCCAGCGAGGCCAGCTCGAACACGCCCCAGTTGGGCCTGATGAACCCCCGCAGGAGCGGCATGGCGTTGCGATGCAAGCCAGTCGTGACGCGCTCCCAGGTGGGCAGGTTCATGGTGACCAGGAAGTAGATCACCAGCGCGGTCATGAGGAGCGCGACGCCCACTATCAGGAGGCGCGTCCGGCGCAGTGAGCTCGGAGCGGGCGGGATCACCGATGCGTTGGGACGGGAGCTTGGCATGGGACCTCAGATGAGGCGCGAGCGCGCCCACACGGAGAGGAGGTCGATGGCTAGCACCACGAAGAACAC
>SKSV01000370.1 GCA_007122815.1 Trueperaceae bacterium
ACGCCTTCGTGTCCATGCGCGACGTCGCGGCGTACGCGGTTGCGGCGTTGGATCACCCTGCCGCGCGCGACGCGACGCTGCCCATCGGCGGCCCCGAGGCGCTCTCCTGGAGGGACGTCGTGGGTGTGTTCGAGCGGGTGCTCGGACGCCCGATCGAGCTGCGGACGGTGCCACCCGGTACGCCCATCGAGGGCGTGCCCGAGGCGATCCTGCCACTCCTGGCTGGATTCGAGCAGTACGAGTCGCCGATCGACATGATGGACTCGGCGGCGGCGTTCGGGATCGAGCCGACTCCGCTGGAGACCGTCGTCAGGGACATGATCCAGCCGGCTTGACCTCGGTGGCGCCCGGCGAGGCGCGCGCCGCGCTTCGCTGCAGGGTGGCAGCCACATCGATGACGCGCCCGACTGCGTGCACTCCGTCAGAGCGCCGGCCAACGTCACCGTCGCGGTTGGGCGGTGCTTGAGCGGGCGGGCAGCGCGATCGGTGAGGGACCGTGTGCGCTCGGTACCACGATCTCAGGACGCCGCCTACTAGCATGAACTTCCGCGAACGACTAACCAACCCGCCTCATTTGGGAGGAGGCACACCGTGCCGCTCAGCAGGAGAATCATTGCTTCAATCGCCGTCTTGGTACTGCTCTTGCCAGCGATGGCCCAGGAAGCCGACCTCGTCGACGTCGAGCTGGGGCTCGAACTGTTCGCCGACGGCTTCACGGCCCCCGTGTACATGACCCCGCTGCCCGACGGCAGCGGCCAGTTCGTCGTGCTCGATCAGATCGGGGTCGTTTACGTCCTGACCGCCGAGGGTCAGCGCCTCGACGAGCCGTTCCTCGACTTGCGAGATCGCACGGTCGAGCTGCGCGAGGCGTTCGACGAGCGCGGCGTGCTGGGTATCGCGTTCCACCCTGACTACGCCGAGAACCGCCGCTTCTACGTCCACTACAGCGCGCCACTTCGGGACGAGGCGCCCCAGAACTGGGACCACACGGCCCACATCTCCGAGTTCCTGGTCTCCCAGGAGGACGGCAACGTGGCCGACATGAACACGGAGCGCGTCATCCTGCAGGTCGATCAGCCGCAGTTCAACCACGACGGCGGCTCCATAGAGTTCGGCCCTGATGGCTACCTCTACATCGCCTTCGGCGACGGCGGTGGGGCGAACGACACCGCCATGGGCCACCCGCCCATCGGCCACGGCCAGGACTACAACACCCTGCTCGGCGCCATCCTGCGGATCGACATCGACCGCGGCTGGCCCGGCTACGCCATCCCGCAGGACAACCCGCTCGTCGGCCAGGAGGGCCGCGACGAGATCTACGCCTGGGGCATGCGCAACCCCTACCGCATGTCGTTCGACGCCGAGACCGGCGACCTGTACGTGGCGGACGTGGGGCAGATCCTGTGGGAGGAAGTCAACCTGGTCAATGAGCCGGGCAACTACGGCTGGAACATCAAGGAAGGCACCCACTGCTTCGATCCGGCACGGAACTTCGAGCCGGCTGCAAGCTGCGCGGATGTCGGCCCGCACGGCTGGCCGCTTATAGACCCGGTCATCGAGTACCCCAACACCGGTCCGCGCGACAACGTCACCATCCACGGCGACCAGGAGGTCGGCACCACCGTGATCGGCGGCTACGTCTACCGTGGCAACGCCATCCCCGAGCTTCAGGGCATGTACGTCTACGGCGACTGGACGGCCAACCGCAACGAGGCCGCGGGCGTGATCTTCGCGGCAGCGCCGCAGGACGAGGGCCTGTGGTCGTGGCAGCAGCTGCACCGCTTCGATGGCTCCTACGTCCTGAGCTTCGGTCAGGGTGAGGACCACGAGCTCTACGTCACCGTGATCGATTCGCGCGGTCCCGCCGGCGAGTCGGGCAGGATCTACAAGTTGGTCCCGGGCTCGCAGTAACCGTTCCCGGCCATGCCACGTGTGGAGCGCATCCGGTTCGGGTGCGCTCCACTTCATCGCATGACCACCTCGAGAGGAGACATCGCGTGAAGCCCATCCAGATGCTCACGATCACGCTCGCTTCCCTGCTCTTCGCGGCCGCCTCCGGCCAGGGCGAGGGGTTGGGCCTGAGGCTGATAGCGGAGGGCTTCGACTCCCCGCTCTACCTTGCGGACCCGAACGACGGCACCGGCCGCCTGTTCATCGCTGACCAAGTCGGGTTGGTGTACGTGCTCAACGAGGACGGAGCCGTCGCGAGCGAACCGCTACTCGACATCCGCGACGGGCTCGCGCCCCGCCGCGAAGGGCTCGAGGAGCGCGGCCTGCTCGGCTTCGCCCTGCACCCCGAGTTCCCCGCCAAGGGCTGGGTCTACGTCCACTACAGCGCACCCCTGCGCGACGCCGCACCGCCGATCTGGAACCACACCCGGCGCGTCAGCGAGTTCGCCGTCTCGGCGGACGACCCCAACCGCGTGGACCCGGACTCGGAGCGCGTCCTGATCGAGCTGGACTGGCCGACCCACAAGCACAACGGCGGCGGCCTCGCCTTCGGTCCTGACGGCTACCTCTACATCGGCTTCGGCGACGGCGGCGGCGTGCACGGGGTAGGTGACCGGCCGGACTACCGTCGGCTGGACGAGCTCGAGGACGGCGCGCGCTGGTGGCCCGAATGGCACCACTTCAACGAGCTCGCCGTCGACCTGGACTCCTGGTTCGGCAAGGTGTTGCGGATCGACGTCGACCGCGGGTTCCCGGGCTACGCCGTGCCCGCCGACAACCCCCTGATCGGCAAAGCGGGGCGCGACGAGATCTACGCCTGGGGCTTCCGGCAGCCGTACCGCTTCTCCTTCGACGCCGATACGGGCGACCTCTACGTCACCGCCACGAGCGAGATCGCCTGGGAGGCCGTCTACCGCGTGGACGCTCCGGGCAACTACGGGTGGCCGGTGCGCGAGGGGAGCCGCTGCGTCGACATCGAGACCCGCAGCGAGCTCGACAACTGCGCGACTGTCGGCCCGCGCGGCGAACCCTTGCGCGACGCCATCGTCGAGTACCCCAACCTCACGCTCGGCGAGGCCGGGATCGGCTCGGCCGTGGTCGGCGCCCACGTCTACCGCGGCAGCGCACTGCCCGACCTCCAGGGCCGGCTCGTCGTCGCCGATTGGAGCGCCGGGTTCACCGCCGCCGCCGGTCAGTTGCTCGCTGCCGATCCCGCCGACGCCGCCCCATGGCCGCTCGAACAGCTGCTGCAGCTCGACGCTTACGTGTTGAGCCTGGGCCAGGACGCCCGGGGCGAGCTCTACGTCCTCACGAACCGGGTCGTCGGCCTGGGCGAGGAGACCGGCCAGCTGTTCCAACTCGTCCCTGAGGAGGAGGCGCGCGCCGCGTTGCCGACTTCGGAGCGTGAAGAGGACGAGAGCGCTCCCGAGCCTAGCGAGCCGGGCGCCCTCGACGCGTCGACAGGCTGGTACACGTCTGATCAGGCCGCGGCCGGTCAGGCGGCGTACGAGCAGCACTGCGCCGCCTGCCACGAGAGCTCGATGGGCGGCGCCGGGCCGTTCCCGCCCATCACGGGGAACACCTTCTTCAGCCGCTGGGAGGGGCAGAGCGGGCTGGATCTGTACCGCTACGTCCACGCCACCATGCCATTGGGAGAAGGCGGATCACTGAGCGAAGACACGTACCTCGACATCATGGCCCACTGGCTGCGCTTCCACGCCTACCCGGCCGGCCCCCAGCCGCTCGAAGAACCCGAGCAACTGGCGCCGCTCGAGCTGCGGCGGCCGTGACTGCCTCTCCATGCCGCCGCATCGAGCCCTGATGCGATACGTTCGGCTCGCCGGCGCCCTCGTGGCGCTGGCGAGCTGGGTCTCGGCGTCGGGCACCCTCGGTCCGGCCGCCGAAGACCCCTGGGGCCGCGCCGAACACGAACGGCTAGCGACGACGATGCTGGAGCGCTTGGGCGTCGAGGCCCGCCACGACTGCCCCGCCGAGCCGGCGTTCGTCGACCACTTCGGCACGCCCGTATGCGGCTACGTGAAGCTCGACTTCGACGCGGTGACGACCCTCCTCGTCGCCGAACTGGCGGGGCTCGACCAAATCGAGGTCCGGCGCGTCCACGCGTCTAGCGTCGAGGCCTACCTCGATCTTCGCGTCCATGGAGTGCAGCATCTGATCGACTACGTGCTCGAGTCGAACGTACGGGGCGAGCACTTGCTGCTCTGGTTCCTGCCGGATCTCGCTAGCCCGTAGGCATCACGTCCTGAGCGCGGTCACCATCCTGCGATCGCACACCTCGTTCGCGGGCCGCCCTCGAGGTCCATCGCGCCATTGACAGCACCGAAGTCGTGGACCATACTCACCAGAACGTGTATCAAGGACAAATGTCCCGATCGCCCACAACGCTGTGTCATACGCCGTTCGCAGAAGCACATCATGAACCTCCGTGAGGCCGTGATCAAACCCGTCGTGCTGGCCATCGACGACGAGCCCGAGGTCCTACGGGCCATCACGCGCGATCTGCGGTGGCGCTACGGCGACCGTTTCCGGGTACTGGACGCGCCCTCCGGAGCCGACGGGCTGGAGATCGTCGCGGCGCTGGAGCGTCGGCAGGAGCCGGTGGCGCTGTTCCTCGTCGACCAGCGCATGCCGTCGGTCAGCGGCACAGCCTTCCTGGAGCAGGCGGCTGCCCGCTACCCGGAGGCGAAGCGCGTCCTACTCACGGCCTACGCCGACACCGATGCGGCGATTGACGCCATCAACACCGCCCGCGTGAACCACTACCTGCTCAAGCCTTGGCACCCGCCCGAGGAGAAGCTCTACCCCGTCCTCGACGATGAGCTCGAGGCCTGGTTGGCCGCGTTCAAGCCCGCCTTCCAGGGGGTGCGCCTGATCGACGCGCGCTGGTCACCGGCCGCGCACACGCTCAAGGTCTTCTTGGCGCGGAACCAGATCCCGTACCTGTGGCTCGATGCCGAGAGGCAACCCGAGGCGCTGCGCTCTATCGAAGCCGCAGGCGCGGGACCCGACGACCTGCCGCTGGTCCTGTGCCCTGACGGCACGGTCCTGCGCCGCGCCACCCCGGCGGCGGTCGCGGACGTGGTCGGCCTGCGCACCCAGGCCCAGGCACCCTTCTACGACCTGGTGATCATAGGTGGGGGCCCGACCGGCCTGGCGGGGGCCGTCTACGGCGGCAGCGAGGGCCTGCAGACGCTGCTGGTGGAGCGCGACGCACCCGGCGGGCAGGCGGGCGAGAGCTCGCTCATAGAGAACTACCTCGGCTTCCCGGCCGGCGTGTCGGGCGCGGACCTCGCGCGGCGGGCCGCCACCCAGGCACGTCGCTTCGGCGTCCAACTACTGGTGCCGCAGGAGGTTGCGGCGGTCGAGATCGATGGGCCGTACCGCCGGGTGCGCTTCGCGGACGACGGCGCGGTGAACTGCCATGCGCTGATCGTGGCCACCGGCGTGTCGTACCGTCGCCTCGACGTGCCCGGCGCGGACGCGCTTGCGGGCGCCGGCGTCTACTACGGCGCCGCGGCTGCCGAAGTCGGAGCGCTGCACGGCCAGGACGTGGCCGTCGTCGGCGGCGGGAACTCGGCCGGCCAGGCGGCGATGCACCTGTCGCGCTTCGCCCGTAGCGTGGCGCTGATGATCCGCGGCGAAGACATCGGCGCCTCCATGTCGCGTTACCTAGTCGACCGCTTGGCTGCCGCCCCGAACGTGACGCTGATGCGCCGGACGCAGGTGACGCGCGTGATCGGCAACGGGCACCTCGAGCGCATCGAGATCGACGCCGACGGCTCTCCCCAGTCGATGAAGGCGACGGCGATGTTCGTGTTCATCGGTGCACGGCC
>SKSV01000359.1 GCA_007122815.1 Trueperaceae bacterium
CGGCCGAACGCGGTCGACGCAGGGGCGTACGAGAGGCTCTACGACGACTACCGCTACCTGCACGACCTCCTCGGACGGAGCGGTCCGGACGAGGCCGGCGGCGTGATGAAGCGCCTCCGGCAACGGCGTGCGGACGTGCACCGCGAGCGCCCGCAGCCCTAGGCCGTCAGTCGGCACCAGGCTGGAACTCGATGACGAACGAGTAGACGTCCTGGTGTGGTTCACTCGTGACCTTGTAGTTCGACTTGTTCAGCACCCGCTGCATGGCGCGGTTCTCACGCAGCACCTCGGCCGTGAAGCCGCGGATCCCGCTTCGTATCGCGACCTGGGTGAGGTAGCGGAACAGCTGCGTGCCGATACCTCGGTTCTGCCAGTCGTCCCGCACCACGAACGCGACCTCCGCCATGTTGGTCTTCTCGTCCAGGTAGTAGCGGCCGACGGCGATGATGTCCTCTCCGTGAGCCTCTGGCACGGTGCAGACGATGGCCAGCTCGCTGCGGTGGTCGATGAAGACGAAGTTCTGGATCTCCCGGCGTGGGACGCGCTTGGAGCGCGACATGAAGCGGTAGTACATCGTCTCCTGCGAGAGCGCGTAGATCAGGTCCACCAGGGCCGGTTCGTCGGTGGGGTGGATGGGCCTGAAGGTGACCTGCGTTCCGTCGTTCAGTATGCGGCTGGTGCGGAGTTCGGACGGCCCCACCACCAGCTTGCCCTCCACCCGAGCGAACTCCGGGTGCAGGAAGCGCGCCTCGACCGCTTCGCGCAGCAACTGCTCGCGGTAATCGGGATGGGCTATGGAGATCAGGGAGATCGCACGCTCTTCTACGCTCTTCCCGTGCAGGTACGCCACGCCGTACTCGGTCACCACGTAATGCACGTCGCCCCTGGTCGTGACCACCCCAGCGCCGGGGCTCAGCCGCGTGACGATGCGGGACACACCGCGGTCCTTGGCGGTCGAGGGGAGCGCGATTACCGCCTTGCCGTCGTGCGCGCGCGCGGCGCCGCGGTTGAAGTCGACCTGCCCGCCGATGCCGGAGTAGAAGACCCCAGCCAACGAGTCGGCGCTCACCTGACCGGTCAGGTCTATCTCCAGCGCGGTGTTGATCGCCACCGGCTTGGTCTGGCGACCGATGACGAAGGGGTCGTTGACGTACTCGGTCGGGTGGAAGGCGAACGCGGGGTTGTCGTGGACGTAGTCGTAGAGCCGCTGACTGCCCACGCAGAAGCTCGCCACGATGCGCTTGCGGTCGAGCGCCTTCAAGCGGCCGGTGACCGCACCCGACTCGATCAGGTCGATCATCGAGTCCGTGAACATCTCGGTGTGGATGCCGAGGTCGCGTTTCTCGGCGAGGTGCTTGATTATCGCCTGCGGGATGCGGCCTATACCGACCTCGACGGTCGAACCGTCCTCCACCAAGCTCGCCACGAACTCCGCGATACGTTCGGTGGCCTCGCCTGGAGGGGGTGCGTCGTACACGATCAGGTCGTCCTCGACGGGCACCAGGACGTCGATCTCGTGCACGTTGATGGCCCCGTTGCCATGCGTGCGGGGCATCTTCGGGTTCACCTGAGCGATCACGAGCGAGGCGTTCTCAGCCGCCGCCTTCACGATGTCGACCGAGATGCCGAAGCTGCACATCCCGTTCTCGTCCGGCGGAGACACTTGGATCAACGCCACGTCGAGCGGCACCTGGCCGCTGGAGAAGAGGCGAGGGATGTCTGAGAGGAACACGGGGGTGTAGGCCCCGACACCCTCCTGGATGACCTCCCGCACGTTCTCGCCTATGAAGAAGCTGTTCACGCGGAACGTCTTGGCCATCTCCAGCGTCGCGTAGGGCGCCTCGCCGAAGGTGAGCAAGTGGATGATCTCGATGTCCTCGAGCTCGTCGGCGCGGTCGACGAGGGCCCTGACCAAGCTCAGCGGTTGAGCGCAGCCGGTGCCGACGAAGACCCGGTCGCCAGACCGAACCCGCTTGACCGCTCGCGCGCCCGTCTTGATGGCGTCGGCGTACTTCTCCTGCCAATCCATGTCGAACGTCACCTTGCGAGATGGCTTCATGCGCTAGCCCCGGGTTCCTCGAGCGTGATGCGTGCGTCGGCAGCGATGGAGTCTGTACCGGCGCGACCGACGATGAAGGGGTTGATGTCCATCTCCTTGATCTCTGGGAAGTCCGTCACCAACTGGCTGATCCGTTGGATCGCGGTGGCGATGGCGCCGATGTCCACGCTGGCTTGCCCCCGCACGCCGCGCAGCAGCTCGTACGACTTGGTCGAACTGAGCATCTGCAGCGCTTCGTCCTTGGTTATCGGAGCGATGTGGAAGGTCACGTCCTTCATGACCTCCACGAAGATGCCGCCGAGCCCGAACATCAGCATGGGCCCGAACTGTGGATCGCGCGTCATGCCCACGATGGTCTCGCGGCCTCCACCCACCATCGTCTCTACGTAGACGCCCTCGATCTGAGCGTTCGGTTCGCGCTGTCGAACCCGCATCATCATGAGGTCGTAGGCGTCCCTGACGTCGTTCGGTGAGCCGAGGTTCAGCCGCACGCCTCCGATGTCGCTCTTGTGCACTATCTCCGGAGAGGCGATCTTCATGGCCACCGGGAAACCTATACGCTCGGCTACCTCGACGGCCTCCTCTACGCTCATCGCGAGCTGCCCCGGGGGCACGTCGAAGTCGTAGGCCCGCAGGATCTCCTTGGCTTGCGCTTCCCCCACCTGGAACTGGCGGGTCCTCATGTGGCGCTGGATGATGCGCTGCACGCGCCGCCTGTTGACCTTGAAGCGCGTGATCACGCGCGGCGGCCGCTCGAGCCAGTTGGTGTAATCGACCATGGCCCTCAATGCCGCCACCGCCCGCTCCGGTGACGGGTAGTCGGGAAGGCTTGCCGCCACCAGCTCGGCGCGGCCCGGCATCACGTCGGCGCCGCCCATGAACGAGGCCAGGATGGGCTTCTCGCCACGGTTGCCCGCCGCTACGGCGCGAGCGATCTCGGCCGGGTTGGTCATGGCCTGAGGAGTTAGGATCACGACTATCGCGTCGACATGGGGATCGTCCTGTGCAGCGTTGAGGGCCATCACGTAGCGTTCCGGGTCGGCGTCGCCTAGGACGTCGATCGGGTTCCCCACGCTGGCGGCAGCGGGCAGGTGCTCGCGCAGCGCGCTCGCGGTGTACTCGAGCGGTTCGACTACCATGCCCGACTCCTCCACGGCGTCGGCCGCCATGATGCCGGGACCACCCGCGTTCGTGATGATCGCCACGCGCTTGCCCTTCGGGAGCGGCTGCATGGAGAAGGCGGTGGCGTAGTCGAACATCGACTCGAAGGTCGGCGCACGGATCACGCCCGAGCGCGCGAAGGCAGCGCCGTACGCGATGTCGGCGCCAGCCAGACTGCCGGTGTGCGAGGAGGCCGCCTTGACGCCCGCACCCGTGGTACCGGCCTTGAACACGATCACCGGCTTGCGCGAGGTGGCCTGCTGGGCGGCGCGGATGAAGTCGTCCCCTGACGCGATGCTCTCCAGGTAGCCGACGATGACGCTCGTCTGCTCGTCCACGGCCAACGCGCTCAGGAAGTCGGTCTCCGCCAACTGAGCCTTGTTCCCCATGCTCACGAGCTTGGCGAGACCGAGGTGACGTGACTCTGCCCAGTCGAGGATCGCGGTGCACAACGCCCCGGACTGCGAGATCACGGAGATGTTGCCCTGGCGCGGGGTGTGCTTCGCGAACGAGGCGTTCATGGCGTGGTCGGTGTTGATCAGACCCAAGCAGTTCGGACCGAGCAGGGCAACGCCGCGCGTGGTGCACAGGCGCTCGAGCGCGTGCTCGAGCTGAGCCCCTTCGGCGCCCACCTCCTTGAACCCGGCGGTGATGGTGATGATGGCCTTCGCTCCGGCGTCGATGGAGGCTTCCACCGCCGCCTGCACGTGTTGCGTAGGCACCGCGACCACGGCCATGCCGATCGGCTTGCCGTAGGTCTTCAGGTCCGGGTAGCACTTCAGGTCGAGCACCGAGTCTGCAGCCGGGTTGACCGGCACGATCGGCCCCGCGAAGCCTGCCTCCTTGAGGTTGGAGACGATGGCGTAGCCGACCTTGCCTGGTGTGCGCGACGCGCCGATCACGGCGATGGATTCGGGGTACATCAAAGCCCTGAGCATCTGAACAAGCCTCCAAGCCGCCCTACACCTGGGCGACTAGGCCATCGTACCGGAAGCTCTTGCTTCCTCAGCAGGACGTTCGTAAGGGTCGGAGGACGCGTGCTAACGTTCGGCATGCTCGTACGACTAGACTTTCGCAGCGCTACGCTCCCCTTGACACTGGTCTCCGCCGGCAGAGTCTGGCGGTTCCTGCGATGACGATCAAGGCCTTCGTGCACACGGACGAACTCGACGAAGGAGGGTACCCGGAGGCCTGCCCGTTCAACACCGCACGCGCCGGGATGACCTACCGGACGGTCCAGAGCATGGGACAGCTCGACGGTGACGACCGGCTCGTCGTCGCTCCCAAGGCCCTGAGCCGCTCGGAGCTCGAACGTTTCCACACCCCCGAGTACCTCGACGCCTTGGCGCGAGGCGGGCAAGGAGAACACGATCTCGGCGCGCTCTGGATGGGGCTGGGAACGCCCGATTGTCCGCTCTTCCCGAACATGCTCGAGTACGTGAGCCTGGCGGCCGGAGGGTCGGTGACCGCAGCCGAGCTGCTCCTGGCCGGGGAGGCGCACATCGCTTTCAACCCGTCCGGAGGGTTCCACCACGCGCATGCGGACCGTGCCGGCGGCTTCTGCTACGTGAACGACATCGTGCTCGCTTGCCTCCGGCTCGCCGACGCGGGCAAGCGGGTGCTCTTCCTAGACGTCGACGCTCACCACTGCGATGGCGTGCAGGACGCCTTCTACGGGCGCAGCGACATCATGACGATGTCGTTGCACGAGAGCGGCAGCACGCTATTCCCGGGGACCGGTTTCGAGGACGAGACCGGTGAGGGAGAAGGGCGCGGCTACGCCGTGAACTTCCCCTTGCCCGTGGCCACCTACGACGCTGCCTTCATGCGGGTGTTCGAGGCGGGCGCCCTCCCGGTGATCCGGGCCTTCGACCCAGACGTGATCGTCATGGAGTTGGGCATGGATGGCCTGACGGGCGATCCCCTGGCGCACCTGCACCTGAGCAACAACGCCTACGCTGAGGTGGTCGAGCGCGTGCGTGACCTCGGGAAGCCGATCTTGGCTACCGGTGGCGGCGGCTACCACGTGGAGAACACCGTGCGCGGCTGGGCGCTCTGCTGGAACGTGCTGTGCGGCGATCAGGAGCACCACGACGCGATGAGCTTCGGCATGGGCGGGGTGATGATGGAGACGACCGAGTGGTCGGGTGGCCTTCGCGACCGCACGCTCCTGTCCGACGCCGGTCGCCGCAACGAGGTCGACGCCGCTATCGAGGTGACGCTCAAGAAGATCTACGAGAGCATCTACCCCCTGCACGGCATCAGCGCCCCAGCCTGAACTCGCCTCGAGTCGAGGTGCTCTGATGGTGCCGAAGTGCTCGGAGTTGCGCCGGCCTCAGCGCGCGGACGCAGCGCGCCGCGTTCTCGGGCCGACGCAGCCCCCTTCGCGCCTGCTCAGTCTCCGCCCAAGGGGTTCCTGGGAGCCAGCGGGTTCTCTGGATCCTCGTCACCGCCCGTTGGGTCGTCGAGAGGGTTGCGGCCGTTGCCGGGAGTCTCCTGTGCGACGGGCGAGCTGAGGAACTCGAAGCTGCTGGCCATGGCCTCCAGGCCTCCTTGCACCAGGCCGAACGA
>SKSV01000245.1 GCA_007122815.1 Trueperaceae bacterium
CCGCGCGAGGGCGGCGAGCTTCTCCAGCACCACCCTCGCGCGACCGCTCGACACGCTCAGCATGCTCAGTTCCGGATGGATCACGGGCCTCGGACCGCGCCAGTGCAGCGCCGCAGGTAGGTCGCGAGCATCGCGTGCCCGGTCTCCGTGAGCACGCTCTCAGGGTGGAACTGGACCCCCCAGGTCGGGTGAACGGCGTGCCGCAAACCCATGATGACCGGTCCGGTGGGATCTTGCGCCCAGGCGTTCACGAGGAGCTCGGGTGGCGGTTCCTCGACGACCAGCGAGTGGTAGCGCGTGGCAGTGACGACCTCGGGCAAGCCCGCGAAGGGCCCGCTGCCGTCGTGGCTCACGGGGCTAGTCTTGCCGTGCATGATGGTGCCTGCGCGCACCACTCGCGCACCGAAGGCCTGGCCGATGGCTTGGTGCCCGAGGCACACGCCCAGGATCGGGTAGTTGCCGCTGTAGCGCTCGATGAGCTCCACTGACAGTCCGGCCTCGCGCGGCGTGCAGGGGCCCGGAGAGACGACGATCCCGTCGGGATCGAAGGCGGCGACGTCGGGTATGTCGAAGCCGTCGTTCCGCCACACGGTGGTGACGACCCCGAGCTCGCCCAAGTACTGCACCAGGTTGAAGGTGAAGGAGTCGTAGTTGTCGATCATGAGCACGCGCAGTGGCCGGCCGTCGAGCCGCGTCACCCGCTCCGGCCGGGCTACGGGCACCGGCTGGGGAGCACCTTCGGCGCTCACGCCAGCCCCTCTGTGGCCATGTCGACGGCGCGCCTCAGGGCCGCGAGCTTGTTGAGGGACTCCTGGTACTCGGCCTCGGGGTCGCTGTCAGCCACGATGCCGCTGCCGGCCTGGAGGTGCAGGCGATCACCGGCCACCACCATCGTGCGCAGGGTCAACGCCATGTCCATCTGGCCGGACGAGGAGAGGTACCCGAACGCTCCCGCGTAGGGGCCGCGGCGCACGGGCTCGAGCTCGTCGATGATCTCCATCGCGCGGATCTTGGGCGCGCCCGACGCGGTGCCCATGGGCAGCGTGGCAGCGAGCGCGTCGAGCGGCGTGCGACCCTCGTCCAGCTCGCCGACGACGGTGGAGACGAGATGCATGACGTGGCTGTAGCGCTCGATGCGCATCATGTCCTCGACCCGCACGCTGCCGAAGCGGCAGACCCTGCCGAGGTCGTTGCGGCCGAGGTCGACGAGCATCACGTGCTCCGCGCGCTCCTTGGCGTCGGCGCTGAGCTCCGCTGCCAGAGCGTCGTCCTCCTCGGCGTCGGCGCCCCTGCGGCGGGTACCCGCGATGGGCAGGGTCTCGACGCGGCGTCCGTCCGAGCGCACCAGGCTCTCGGGGCTCGAAGCGACGAGCGTCACCGGTCCGAGGTCGAGGTAACCGAGGTAGGGACTGGGGTTGACCCTGCGGAGAGCGCGGTAGACGGCGAAGGGGTGGACCCCGAGGTCGGCCGAGAGGCGCTGGCTCGGGACCACCTGGAACACGTCGCCAGCGTGAACGTACTCGACCGCCCTGCGCACCGCTTCACGGAAGCCATCGGGCGTGAAGTTGGAGGTGAACTCGCAGCGGCGCCCGGCGCGGTCGCCCGGCACACCCGGCAGCGGGCCCCGCAGGCGTGCGTAGGTGGTGTCCAACAGGTCGTTGGCCCGTGCCAAGTCGGCCTCGTCGTCCGCGAGGGCGGAAGCGACGATGAAGATGGTGCGGCGCAGGTGGTCGAACGCCACGACCACCTCGGGCTCGACGAAGCACATGTCGGGCACGCCGAGCTCGTCGGGGTTGTCGTCTGGGAGCCGCTCGTAGCAACGCACGAGGTCGTAGCTCGCGTAACCGACCGCGCCGCCCCAGAATGGCGGCAGTTGGCTCATGTCGACGTCGGGCGCCAGGGGTGTGACGATGCGATCCCATAGCTCGCGCAGCGGGTCGCGGCTCTCGAAGCGTTCCGTTCGGCCACCGCTGCGCACGCTCAAGGTGCGACCGCGCGCCTCGATGCGGCGCCGCTCGCCGCTGCCGATGAACGACCAGCGCGCGACCCTCTCGCCCTGCTCGACCGACTCGAGCAGGAAGCTCGGCTGGCCCGCCAGCTTCAGGTAGGCGGTGAGCGGAGTCTCGAGGTCGGCCAGCACCTCGCGGAAGACCGGCCTGACCCTCACGCGTTCGACGGTCATCTCGTCATCCTGGTGCTCAGTGCTCGCCCGGCGGCAAGAACATGCCGATGGCGTGGAAGCCGGCGTCGACGTAGATCGTCTCGCCCGTGACGCCGCCGCTGAGCGCTCCCGCGAGCAGCGCGAAACCGAACGCGCCGACCTCTTCGGTCTTGATGTTGCGCCGTAACATCGACTGCCGTCCGGCCTCGCCGTACATGTCGCCGAAGCCGCTTATGGAGCGCGCCGCGATCGTTCGCGCCGGACCGGCGGAGAGCGCGTTGACGCGCACACCCTGCTCACCCACGTCGTAAGCGAGGTAGCGCACGGACGCCTCCAGCGCCGCTTTCGCGACGCCCATGAGGTTGTAGTGAGGGACCACCCGCTCGGCAGCCAGGTAGCTGAGCGTCAGGATGCTGCCTCCCTCGCTCATCAGCGGCACCGCGCGTCGAGCCGTTGCTACGAGCGAGTAGGCCGACACGTCCATGGCCAGGCGCCAGTCGTCACGCTCGGTCTCGACGAAGGGCTGCTCGAAGGTCCGCTGCGGCGCGAAGGCCAAGGCGTGCACGAGGTAGTCGAGCCGACCGAAGCGCTCACCCACGGCCGCGAAGAGCCTGTCTATGTCGGCGTCGTCAGTCACGTCGCACTAATGCAGCAGCACGTCCTGCCCCTCGGTCAGCTCCTCGAGCGTGGGGCGCAAGCGTTCCCCTTGGTACGAGTACGCCAGCTTCGCGCCAGCCTCCGCGAGCGGCTGGGCTATCGCCCAAGCCAACGAGCGCTGGTTCGCCACACCCATGACCAAGCCGGTCTTGCCCGTGAGATCTATCGTGTACATGATGGCCCTCCAATGGGTGCCGGCGAGAGCGAGCGCGCGACGCGCGCTTCAGATTTCGTCGTTCATCAACCGCTCGAAGCGCTGCCTGGTCTCCCCGGCACGCGCGCGGTCGCCACGTCGCTCCCACACCGAGGCCAAACCTTCCCAGGCCAGCTCGGAGTAGGGCTCGTGCTCGGTCATCATCTGGTAGACGGAGATGGCTCCGTCTAGGTCTTCGTGCTGCAGCGCGACCTCCGCCGCGACCTGGAGCAGCGCAAGGTGCTCAGCCTGCAAGGAGCCGCGCAGGTTCTCGATCCAGCTCGACTCGAAGCCGGTGAGGAAGTGCCCGCGGTACATGCCCGCCACGCTCCTGAGGTCGCCCGGGTTGCGCGTCTCACGCGAGCGCTGCACACGCTGCCGGTAGGTGTCGACGTCGTACTCGATGGTGAAACGTTTGTGGAGGTAGTAGCGGCGGTTCGCGGACTCTACGAGCTCACCGCCGAGCACCTTGCGCAGGCGGTACAGGGTCGTGTGGAACGACGACGACGCCTTCGACTCGGTCTTCCCCGGCCAGAGCGCTTCTGCCACCTCGAAGGTGGTGACGCCGTTGCGGTGCTCGAGCAGGTAGAAGAGCAGCTCGAGCGCCTTCAGCGAGTCCCAGTCGAGCCTCTCGCCGTCCTTCTCCACCACCGGGTGCCCGAAGCCCCTAGCGCTGACCACTCCCTCTAGCGGTTGGCGCAGCTCCGCGATACGCCGCAAGCGCACCTCGACCGCGTCGATGAGCTCCTGCCGCTGGAACGGCTTGGTCAGGTAGTCGTCGGCGCCCAGAGCCATGCCCTTGCGCATGCTGGCGCGATCGCCCAAGGCGGTCAGGAACAAGAAGGGCACGCCCCTGAGTTCGGTGATCTCCCTCACCTTGCGGTAGAACTCGTAGCCGTCCATCACGGGCATGTTGATGTCCGAGACGATCACGTCGGGACGCAGCCCCTCGTCCATCTCCTCGAGCGCGTCGCGCGCGTCATCGAAGGTCAACACCGCGTAACCTGCCGAGAGCAGGCTCATCTCGGTCACCTTCAGCGGCGCGCGCTCGTCATCGACGGCTAGGACGAGTGGGGCGCTCATCGTGAGGGAGTCTACCCCGCTCGCCGGCGCGCCGTTAAGAACCCCAGCTCTCCGTCTTCTGGTAGTGGACTAGCGCGCTGAACTCCACTGTCGTCTCGAGCGCTGCGGTGGAGAACTTCACGTCCACCACCAACTCGTCGCGATCCATCTGGTCGATGAACTCGTGCAGGCGCTCCTCGAAACGTTCGAGGCTGTTGGACGTGATGAGCTTGAAGCGTGGCGTGGTCAAAGCTCTCCTCCTCGCCCCGCCCGCAGCAAAGCGGTCGGATCGTCAGCCATGATACCGTCCACCCCCAGCTCCACCAGCCGACGCACCTCGGCCGCTTCGTTTACCGTCCAGACGTTCACCGCCAGCTCGCGCCGCCGCGCCCACGCCACCAGAGTGGCGTCCACCACGCGGTAGTGAGGGTGCAGGGCATCGACGTGGAGCCACCCGGCGGGCCAGGGACTGCGCAGCAACCGCGGCGCCGATGCCCGCGTCGACCACAGGTAGGCCGTCCTCAACCAGGGGGCCCGAAGGCGCGCGCAGGCCAGCGCGAGGGGGTTGAAGCTGGAGACGATGATCCTGTCCTCCAAGGCGCTTCCGCGCACGGCTAAGATGAGCTCGGCCACCAAGCGGCCGCAACGGAAACCTCCAGCCTTGATCTCGAGGTTCAGCCAGACCCCGGGACGCCGTCGCACGAGCCCCAAGAGCTCATCGAGGGTGGCTAGCTCACACACCCTCTCGTCGAGTTGCGCGCGGCTCCAAGCGCTCACCGGCACGCCGTCGACCTCGAGGTCGTGCACGAGCACGAGCACCCCGTCACGACTTCGCTGGACGTCGGTCTCGAGCCCGTCCAAGCCGGCGTCAAGGGCGGCCGAGAAGGCCCTCATGGAGTTCTCCGGCAGGCGACCGCGCACTCCGCGATGCCCCACCAGAAGCGGGCTCTCCCGCTGCACGCCCGGCAGTCGGCGCCCGCGCCAGAGCAAGCCACGCCACAGGACCAGGAGAGCCGCCGTCATCAGAACACCCGAGAGTGCGACCACGAAGCCAGTGTACGCAGCCCCACGCGTAGCGTGGGCACGCTCGCGTTGGCGGCGCGCGCCGTCCTGGTAGCCTGCTCGCTGAGGTGGTGAGGCGCGTGGGTGCGACGGACTCGCAGGGCAAGACCGGCAGCTCGCCTTGGAGCCAGGCGGTGGACGTCTCCGTCGCCGCCAAGCCACGCCCCCGCAGCGAGTTGCTGCTGCAGGCCTTGCGGCCCCTGACCGATGCCCTGGTCGCCTTGTTCGGCCGCCTGGGCGTGCATCCGCACGCGCTGGTCGTCACCCACGCGCTCCTGGGCGCCATCGCGGCCTCCCTCGTAGCGCTCGGTCAAGGCCTCTGGGTCTGGGCCGCGGTGCTGCTGCAGGCCAAGACGCTGATCGACAACCTCGACGGTGGGGTGGCGCGCGCGACCGGTCGCGTCACGCGCCTCGGTCGCTACCTCGACAGCGTGCTCGACACGTTCGTGAACCTGCTGCTGTTCACGGCGCTGGCGTTGCACGGCCCCGGCGCCTGGGCTTGGCCGCTCGCGGCCCTCGCTGCGCTGGCCCTGACGCTCATCCTCTCGCTCGACTTCAACCTCGAGCAACGCTACAAGGCACTGCGCGCCGCGCCGGGGCAACCCGAGCAGCGCGCTCCCGTCGGCGGTCCGCCCTC
>SKSV01000350.1 GCA_007122815.1 Trueperaceae bacterium
ACCGGAAGCCCACCCGCCCTACCGCCAGGCCATCAGCCCACACCGACCACCGAACACCGGCGAAACCCCAACGCCGAAACCAAGAGCCAGCCACGAGCCCGACACTCATGAATGAAGCGCGCTAACGCTGGGCGCTCGGCGCCGGCGCGCGGTCGCGGTCCTCGAACACATCAGTCAGGCTCACGAGACCACAGCCACCCGCGATCGTCTGGGCCACACGACCGTGACTCATCGAACGGCGTTTCACCCAGGCTTCAAGGTGGGCTACGGGACGGTCCGATCGCCGTGCGATGCTGGCTCGACGGCCGTCGTCGTGCGTGGCAGCGTGCGCCGGCGCACGAAGGAGCGTGATCATGCAGCGTGAGGCCATCTTCCGTCATATCGACGAACACCTAGAGGAGCACGTCGAGCACATGCGACGTTGGGTGCGGCAACCGAGTGTGAGTTGGCATGGCCATGGCGTGGCCGAGTGTGCCGAGCTCGTGGCTCAGGACCTTCGAGACGTCGGGTTCGGCGAGGTCGAGGTCGTCGAGGGGCGCTTCCACCCAGGGGTATGGGCGTACTACGATGCCGGCGCGTCCGTCACGATTCACACGTACTGCATGTTCGACACGCGGACGGTCGATCCGAAACGCTGGTCGGTCGACCCGTGGGGCGCCGAGCTCACGGCGACGGATCGCTTCCCTCGCGTGCTCAAGGGGCGCGGCGCAATGGCCGCCAAAGGGCCTTTCGTCGCGTTCCTCAACGCTTTGCGCGCCATCGTGGCCACGGAGGGGACGCTTCCGGTGAACGTGATGGTCCTGGCCGAGGGCGAGGAGATCATGGGGAGTCCGAGCTACCGGAGCTTCGTGGAGCGGTACCACGATCGCCTCGCCACCGTCGACGCCAGCTACTGCGTGAGCAGCAGCCAGACTGCCACCGGCACCGTCAACGTGGGCCTCGGCCTCAAGGGCATGGTGGTGCTGGAGCTGACCGCGTCCGGAGCGACGTGGCCCGCCGCGCCCACGCGCACGATCCACAGCGCGGGAGCCGGTCTGGTTGCGAGTCCGCCGTTCCGGCTCGCGCAGGCGTTGGCGACGTTGACGGAACACGATGGCAGCGGCTGCACCGTCGACGGCCTGCGAGACGCATGGGCATTCCGTGCCGACCTCGGCGAGGACGAGCGCGCCTTGGTCGAGCGTCTCGGCGCGCGTTTGGCAGGCAAGGATTGGCGTGACGCGCTGCCGCTCGGTGGCGCCGCCAACGTGGGGCGCATCGTCGGTGACGTCGACGGTTTCGGTCCGCTGCTGCGGTACCTCTACGGCCCGACCTTCAACGTGGCGGGCCTGCGTGCCGGGTTTCTCGGGCCAGACACGGGGACGATTCCGTTCATCGTTCCGGGGAGCGCGACGGCGACCATCGACGCCCGCATGGTGGTCCCCATGACGGCCGACGAGATCGTGGCGGCAATCCGTAACCACCTCGATGCCCGTGGCTTCGACGACATTCGGATCGACGTATTGAGCGCCTTCGACCATCAGCGGACCGCCGTGACCCATCCCGCGGTTCGGGCGCTGCTGGCGACGCTCGACGACTGGGGTTTCGAGGCCGACGTGTGGCCGATCCAGGCAGGTGGTGGACCGTGGACGGTCGTCCCGAACGTGTTCGGCGTTCCCTGCCTGCGGGGCGGCGCACCGGGGCACGGTGTCGGGGGTGACGAGGAGTACTTTGTGATTGACGGCAACGAGAAGGTCGCCGGGCTGGCAGACGTCGAGAAGTTCCACGTCGACGCCCTCTTCAACGTCGCCGAGGCACTCGGAAACGGATCGTGACAGGCGTGTGCCGGGACCGCGTACGGCTTGGCGGTAGGCGCAGCGCTCGCGCTGCGGTCAACTCCTTGCGTCCAAGTTCACGAGACACGGTACGAACCATGTCGAGCAGGTTCGCTCGGATCGAGGTGAGCTTGGCGTCGCCCATGTGAAAGACCGGTCCGGCGACGCTCATCGCAGCGACGACCCTGTGGAGTGTGTGTGATCACCGGTCGGCAGCGCGAACGTGCAATCGCGACGCGCCGGGCAGACGCGTTGGGGACCGGCATTACGGTTCGCGTGGCGGTGGTGCATTCCGAACGGCGGCGCGCCATCCCGGACGGCCGTCGGCGGCGGCCTTCAGGCCGTGGCAGCGGACCGCTCGATCTGTGCGATGTGATGGTCACCGTGCCAGGCGTACGCCAGGGTGATCCTGGCGATGGTCCGGGGGCCACGGTACTGGGGCACGGTCCACGATCGCGACCTTTGCGCATCGTCCAACGAACGCAGCAGCCGCACCCAGCGTCGCTGAACGAGGTCGAAGACGTCGCTCGCCTCCTGGACGGCCGTGGCCGCCACGTCCGGTCGCTTGGCGATGCACGCGTACAGCCGGGCATGCACCATGCCGTCGAGCGCCGCAATGTCCATGTCCGCCCCGCATAGTGCAACCTGCGTACGAGTCAACGCCAGACCGTGGGAGTCCGCCAGATGCACGACCACCTGGCGGGTAGTCCACGCGCCGGGACGGATCGGCCGGTCGGCATCGTCGACACCGGCGAGCACGCGGCGCAACCTTTCGGGTTGCGCCGCGAGGGCATCGACGGCGGCGACCACGTGAGCACCGGTGATAACCGTGGGGAGTTCCAGGCGACCGATCGGGTACACGGCGCTCGGCGCCGCCTCACCCGTGCCGTCGCTCGCCACTATGGGAGCGCGATGCGGCGCGCGTCGACCACCTTGTTCGGGTAGTAGCCGATGCCCGTGACACCCTCACGCTGGCCGGCGATGTTGTCCGGCGAGTACAGGAACACCCACGGAGCGTCCTCGTGCAGGATGCGCTGCGCCTCGGCATAGATCTCGAGGCGTTCCTGCGGGTCGCTCGCGGCCTCGCCTTCGACCAGCAGGCGCTCGACCTCGTCGTTCTCGTAGAACCCGAAGTTCTGCCCGGCGGGAGGCCACGTGGCGCGGCTGAAGGGGACTGCCAGGGTACGCGCAGCGTCGCCCGTCGCGCTCGAGTTGCCGACGAGCCCGGCAACGAAGTCAGTCGACTCGAACGGCCGGAAGATCCGCTCGACGAGCGCACCGCGCTCCGTGGGCTCGAGCGTAATGTCAACCCCGACGTCGGCGAACATCTGCTGGAGGACCTGACCCGCCGTGGCATACTCCGCCCCCGTGAAGGTCAAGACGCCGAACGCGAGGCGCTCACCATCCGGGCCGAAACCCGCCTCGGCGAGCAACTCCAGGGCGCGCTCGGGATCGTACGGGTAGGGTCCCACCGGCGTGTAGCCGAACACCGGCGACGTGAGCGCCGAGTCCATCACCGTGGCATAGCCGCGGAACACGACCTGCGCCAACTGCTCCTTGTCGACGGCGTAGTTCAGCGCCTGGCGAACGCGCACATCGTCGAACGGAGGACGCTGCACGTTCATGGGGAAGATCCGAGCGAACGTGCTCGGCGTCACGGTCACTTCGACCCCGGAAGCCGCCTCGATGCTGTCGACGAGAGGCGGCGGAACGTCCTCGATCCAATCGGCTTCGCCTGCCTCCAGCATGGCGACGCGGGTGGCGGCGTTGTTCACGACCACGAACCGGATGCCCTCGACGTTCGCGGGTTCACCCCAGTACGCGTCGTTGCGCTCCAACACGACGTACTCGCCGTCCTGCCACTCGACGAAACGGAAGGGGCCCGTACCGACCGGGTTCCGGGGCATCCCCTCTCCGAGCGCCTCCGGGCTAACGACGTACGTGCTGCTCAGTGCCAAGTTGAAGAGGAACGCACCGTTCGGACGCTCGAGCGTGATGCGAAGCTCGAGCGGGCCGGTGGCCTCCACCGACGCGACTCCAGCGAGGGCGTTCCGTCCGAACGCGGAGAGCGCGTTGTCGGGGTCCATCACCCAGAGGAAGTACTCCGCAACTCCCGCCGCGGTCAGCGGCGATCCGTCGTGGAACACGACGTCCTCACGGAGTTGGAAGGCGAACTCTGTGGCGTCGTCGGAGACGCTCCATTCCGTCGCCAGCTCCGGCACCAGCTGGAACTCGCGGTCGAACCCCACGAGCCCCTCGAACAGGGCGCGCAGGACACTCTGGTCGGCGAGGCCCGTTGCCTGGGCCGGTGCGAGCGAGGTGTGTGCGAGCGACTGGGCGACGCGGGCGACCTGGGCGAGCGCGACGCCTCCCGAGAGCGCGAGTGCGATGGTCGTGAACGCGACGAGGATGCGGCGTTTGGTCATGAGCGAACCCCTCCCTACGCGGGCGGAACGCTCAAGCGGCACAGACCGACGCGTCCCCACCTCACATGGCAGCTTATCGACCGGTCAGCAGTCCACGTGTAGCGACGTGCGCCTTGCCACGACAACGCACTCGAAGAGGTGACTCACGATGGTTGGGTGGACTGGAACGAAGCGGTTGCCGACATCACGTACGGACGGTCGGGTCGAGCACGTCACGAAGCCCGTCTCCGAGCAGGTTGAACCCCAGGACGGCGAGGGTGATGGCGAGGCCGGGCGCGAACGCCATCCAGGGATCGAGACGCAGGAACAGCTGTGCGTCGGAGAGCATACTCCCCCACTCTGCGGTCGGCGGTTGGACGCCCAGTCCGAGGAACGAGAGTCCGGCTGCCACGAGCATCGTGACGCCGATGCGGAGCGTCGCGTACACCACGACGGGTGCGATCACGTTCGGGAGGAGGTGCGCGAGCATGAGGCGCGCGTGTCCTGCGCCGAGACCCCTGGCGGCCTCGATGAAGACGCGCTCCTTCGAGGCCAAGACCGAGCCGCGGACCAGTCGGGCAAAGATTGGCACGCCGAAGACGGTCGATGCGACAATCACCGGGCCCACGCCGGGACCGGTGATCGCGATCAGCCCGATGGCGAGTAGCAGGCCCGGGAACGCCAGCAGAACGTCCACGAGGCGCATGGACAGGGCATCGAACCAGCGCCCGGCATAGCCCGACCATAGGCCCCAGGCGCCACCGACGAGCAGGCCGAGCACGGTGGCGGCCACGCCGATGCCGATGGAGGTGCGGGCACCCGCGAGCACGCGCGAGAAGGTGTCGCGCCCGAACTGGTCGGTCCCGAGCCAGTGCTCGGCGCTGGGCGGTTGGTTCAACACGAGGAAGTTCTGCCGGTTCGGATCGTAGGGCGTCACGTGTGGGCCGATGATCGCCATGGCCACGAAGAGCACCGAGAGCACCAGGCCGATCGACCCACTTGGGTGTCGCACGAGCCGGACGAGCACGCTGCGCCGCTGCGGCGGGACCGTGCTCGCCGGCGTGCGGGTGACGGCCTCAGCCATACGCGATCCTCGGATCGACCGCTGCGTACAGGAGGTCGGCGATCACGTTGATCGCGACGAACTGCACCGCGAACACGAGCATCAACGCCTGGATCACGGGGTAGTCGCGCGCTTCGATGGACTGGATCAGCAGCCATCCCAGGCCGGGGAAGTTGAAGACCGTCTCGACGATGACCGCCCCGGAGAGCAGGAACCCGAACTGGAGCCCGACGATCGTGATCACGGGGATGAGCGCGTTCTTGAGCGCGTGCTTTCGCAGCACCAGCCGCGGGTGGAGGCCCTTCGCGTGCGCCGTCCGCACGTAGTCCTCGCTCATCACCTCGAGGAGGCTCGAGCGCGTGAAGCGCGCGACGGTACCGATCGCGCCGGCGGCGAGCGTCGCGGCTGGCAGCACCATGCCTTCCCACGACAGGCTGCCGGACACGGGGAACATGCGCCACTGCACGGCGAAGGCGTAGATGAA
>SKSV01000086.1 GCA_007122815.1 Trueperaceae bacterium
CCAGACCCCTGCGGGTCGGCGTCGGGGTTCAAGAAGGCGGTGATGCGCGACTGCTGATGAGGCGCCAGCCTCGGCACCACCAGCGGCACCGTTACGAGCACCAGCGCCATCGAGGCGACCAGGAGGCGCGTGGGCACACCGCGCACGAAGAGCATGCCAGCGCCGATGGCCGCTATCACCATGGCGCTACCGAGATCCGGGCCCATGAGCACCAGGAGCGTCGGGAGCCCGACCACACCCGCCACCACGAGGTAGCTCAACCAGCCCCGCGAACTCGGCTGCGACAAGTACCTACCGAGCAGGAGTATCAACGCGATCTTGGCCAGCTCCGACGGCTGTACCCTCGCAGGTCCCAGATCCAACCAGCGTTTGGCGCCGTTGATCTCCTCACCGAAGACCAGCACCGCCACGAGCAGCACCAGCGTCACCAGGTAGAGCGGCAGGGTCAGCTTCTCCAAGCGCGCGCCACCGATCCAGAACAGCGCGACACAGCCGACGAGACCGACCACGAACCAGATCAGCTGCCGCGTCACGTAGCTCTCGTCAGGAGCGGCGCTCGCCAGCGTCACGAACCCCACCAAGGCGATCAGCGCGACGATCACCGGCAGATACGGTTCGAGTCGGCTCACGTACCCACGCTAACCGAGACCGGGCCCAGGGCGTAAGCCTAGCCGAACGTTGCCGTCCCCAAGGCGCAGTTGACGCGTTTGTGCCGTGAAACATGCCATTGACTGCCATCGGGTCGCCACGTACTCTTGCCCAGAGGAGGCTCCTGTGAAGCGTGGTGCCCTGATGACGATCCTCGGCCTCGCGGCGGTACTGCTGCTGGCCGCGTGCAGGCCGTCCGCGGTGGTGGCGACGCAGGTCGTCCCGACGCTCATCTCGATCCAGACGCGTGACGCGCCTACCATCGTCCTGCAAGGACGTTACCTGGGCGGCGGTGGGGGCGACAGCTACGTGCTCGTCGGAGCCAACGTCGACGCCGAGGGCGGGGTGCGGGTGGAGGCGGAGTCTTGGAGCCCGAGCCGGATCGTCTTCGAGGCCCCTCCGGAGATCGCGGACGGCTTCGTGTTCGTGTTCGCCGACGGGCGACGGAGCAACCCCTTGCCGCCCAACCTGCAGTAGCGCCGGCCTTGTTTGACCCTCGGGGCGTCCTTCGGGGCGCCCCGTTCACGTGCGCTCGGCGGGCGCTGCCCCGATCGCCGGCGGGCGCTGCCCCGATCGCCGCCCGCTGCGGCTCGCTCGGGACAGGACGGACTTTGGAAGCGTGTAGACTCGGTTCCGATGCGACTTAGCGCCGTCAAAGGCACCTTCGACATCCTGCCCGACGATCAGCCTCGCTGGCGGCACCTACTGGACACCACCGCGCGGGTACTGGGGAGAGCGGGAGTCGACGAGATCACCACGCCGATCTTCGAGCACCGTGAGGTCTTCGAGAAGTCGGTAGGCGAGTCGGCGGACCTGGTGGTTCAGAAGGAGATGTACACCTTCCAGGACCGCGGTGGCCGCTGGCTTACGCTCAGACCCGAGTTCACCGCCGGTGTCCTACGCGCCTTCATCGAGCACGGCATGCACACTTGGCCCTCGCCCGTGAAGCTCTGGAGCGCGGGCCCGGCGTTCAGGGCGGAGAACGTGCAGCGCGGACGCTTCAGGCAGTTCCACCAGGTCAACTGCGAGCTCCTCGGTGGGGACTCCGCGCTCCTGGACGCCGAAGCCATCGCGCTACTGGTCGACACGCTCAGCGCCGCCGGCCTGCCCGGCGTCCACGTGAAGGTCGGCTCGGTGGGCGATCCCGAGGACCGCGAACGCTACAACGGCTACCTGAGGGAGGCCTTGGCGCCGTTCGAGCGAGAGCTCTCCGACACAAGTCGCGAGCGCCTGCGCTTGAACCCCATGCGTATCCTGGACAGCAAGGACGCCGGCGACCAAGCGCTCGTCGCCGAGCTCCTGCGACCGCTCGACATGCTCGGCAACGCGGCGCGCGGGCACTTCGACGAGGTACTCGCGGCTCTGGAGAGGTGGGGCATCACCTACGAGGTGGAGAGCGCCATCGTGAGGGGCCTCGACTACTACCGCAGGACCGCGTTCGAGGTGCACCATGCCGGCATCGGCGCCCAGTCGGCTTTGGGTGGCGGAGGTCGGTACGACGGGCTCATCGCGAAGCTCGGTGGCCCGGACGTGCCCGGAGTCGGCTGGGCTTTCGGCATCGAACGCGTCTTGGACGCCCTGTCGGGAGAGGGAGTGGGACCCGTCGAGCGAAGGCGACCGCTCGCCTACCTGGTGGCGTTGGACGCAGAGGCGGTCGGCGAGCTCGCGGCGTTGGCCAGGAGGCTTCGCGCCGAGCATCGGGTGGAGCACTCCTACACCCCCAGGAACCCCGGCAAGGGATTGCGTGACGCGGACCGCTCTGGCGCGCGTCTGGCGGTGCTGCGCGGTAGCCGGGAGCGCGCCGCTGGTGTGGTGATGCTCAAGGACCTGCGCACCGGCGACCAGCAGAGCCTCGACCTCAGCGAGCTGCCCGATGCGCTACGGCGCAGCGCTGGAGCGTCGCAGGACGATAGCGCGCGGTTAGCCGCGACCCGCGACCACTGAGACGAGTTCACGACGGGAGCAGCGATGCGAAGGACCATGGATTGCGGCGCCCTGCGCGCCACGCACGATGGGCAAGAGGTGACGCTCAACGGCTGGGTCAACAGGCGCCGCGACCTCGGCGGCCTGATCTTCCTCGACCTGCGCGATCACAGCGGCATGAGCCAGGTCGTGGCCCTGCCAGAGCGCGAGGACGTGTTCGCTCGAGCGGAGAGGCTGCGCAGCGAGTACGTGGTGGCGGTCCGTGGCAGGGTCCGCCTACGTCCCGAGGGGCAGCGCAGTGAAAGACTCGAGAGCGGGCAGGTAGAGCTGGTGGCCGAGGCGATAGAGGTCTTGGCGGAGGCCGACACGCCGCCCTTCCCGATCGACGGCAGCGTCGACGCGTCGGAGGTCAACGAGGACCTACGCCTGCGTCACCGTTACCTCGACCTGCGGCGCCCGGCTGCCCTGGCCCCACTGCGCCTGCGCCACCGCGTGACGAAGGCGATCTGGGACCACCTGGACGAGGCCGGCTTCCTGCACGTGGAGACGCCGCTGCTGACCCGCAGCACGCCGGAGGGGGCGCGCGACTACGTGGTGCCCGCCCGCGGGCGTCCCGGCTTCGTGTACGCCCTGCCGCAATCCCCGCAGCTGTTCAAGCAGATGCTGATGGTCGCGGGCATCGACCGCTACTTCCAGGTGGCGCGCTGCTTCCGCGACGAGGACCTCCGCGCGGATCGGCAACCGGACTTCACCCAGCTCGACCTCGAGATGGCCTTCGTCGACGTGGACGACGTCCTGAGCGTCAACGAGTCGCTCATGGCGCACGTGGTCGAGGAGGCGACCGGCATCACCGTCCCGACGCCGTTCCCGCGCCTCGGCTACCGCGAGGCCATGGACCGGTTCGGGTCGGACAAGCCCGACCTGCGCTTCGGCCTCGAGCTCGACGTGCTCGACGAGGTGTTCGCCGAGACCGAGG
Organism: Trueperaceae bacterium; assembly: GCA_007122815.1. Classification (GTDB taxonomy): domain Bacteria; phylum Deinococcota; class Deinococci; order Deinococcales; family Trueperaceae; genus CSSed10-48. The sequence goes on from SKSV01000086.1 coordinate 3,548, forward strand.
TGCGCGCCTTCCGCGGTGCGCTAGCCGATGGGGGGGCGGTTCGGGGGCTACGCGTACCGGCAACGGAAGCGGCGCTCCTCTCGCGCCGCGACATCGACTCGCTGGAGGCCCACGCCAAACGTTACGGAGCCCGCGGTCTCGCCTGGCTCCGCAAGACGGACGAGGGTTTCAGCGGACCGCTCGCGAAGGCGCTCGGAGAACGGGAGCGCGAGAGGCTCTCGCGCCTCGCCGACGAGACCGGCGACCTGCTCCTCATCGTGGCCGGTCCGTGGGCCACCGCTTGCACCGCCCTCGGTGCCGTTCGGCTGAAGCTGCGCGAGCGCCTCTCGGTTCCGCTGGCGGGAGAGCACCCCAGCTTCGTGTGGGTCCTCGACTTCCCGCTCTTCGAGCGCGACGACTCCGGCGCTTGGACCTCCATGCATCACCCCTTCACCAGCCCGAGCGAGACCGATCTGGAGCATCTGGAGAGCGACCCCGGCGCCGTGCTCGCCAAGGCTTACGACCTGGTCATGGATGGCTTCGAGGTCGCTGGGGGATCGATCCGCATCCACCGGCGCGACGTTCAGGAGAAGGTCTTCGGGATCCTGGGCATCCCTCCCGAGGAGGCTCGCCTGAGGTTCGGCTTCTTCCTGGACGCCTTGCGCTTCGGGGCCCCGCCGCACGGCGGGATCGCCTGGGGCTTGGACCGCCTGGTGATGCTGCTAGCTGGTGCGCAGAGCCTCCGCGACGTGATCGCGTTCCCCAAGAACCAACGTGGCGCAGACCCACTGACCGACGCGCCCGCGCCGGCCGAGGCCGAGCAGTGGCTAGAGCTGGGCCTGACGGTCGCGCCCCGCGTCGAGGCCGCGACCTCGACGAAAGCGGCCGAGGAGACCCCCGGGTGATCCCGCTGGTGGTCCTCGACCTGGACGGCACCGTCATTGGCGCCTCGGGGCAGGTCGCGTCCAAGGTCTGGGAGGCTGCCGAGCATGCCCAGGAAGCGGGCGTGAAGATCGCCGTTTGCACCGGACGCCCCGGCCTCGGCGTGGCCCTGCGGGTGGCGCGCAGGCTCGGACCGAACGTGCCACACGTGTTCCAGTCGGGCGCGCACCTCACCTACCCGGACGGCGAGACGCTCATGGCCTCCTCCTTGCGTGAGGAGGCCGCACTGAAGCTGGTGCAGCACGCGCGCGCGTTGGGCCTCGTGCTCGAGCTGTACACCCCCAACAACCTCTACGTGGAGCGGCGTACCGCCCTCAGCGAGGCTCACGCGACGATAATCGGGGTGGGCGCGTTGGTTCGCGACCTGGCCGAGGTAGCGAAGACCGAACCTGTGATCCGTGCTCAATGGGTGCTGACGCTCGAACAGGAGCCGCAGGCGATGGCCCTTAGGGTGCCCGACGTGCACGTCAGCCGCGCACCGAGCCCGGCCCAGCCCGGCACCCTGTTCGTGAGCTTCACGCGTCGCGGCACCTCCAAGGGCTCAGCGGTGGCGGCTCTGTGCAAGCACCTTCGGGTCCCAGTAGAGAAGGTCATGGCGGTGGGCGACAGCGCGGGCGACCTGCCGATGCTGGAACTCGTCGGTTACCCGCTGGTGGTGGCGAACGCCGAGCCTCCCCTGCTCGAGCGCTTCCCCAGCATCGGTGACGTGGAGCACGGCGGCGTGATGGAGGCCCTTGCGATGGCCGTCGAGGGCCCAAGCGCCGTGCCCCGAGCCAGCGTCGGTTAGGCTCGGAGGCATGAACGCCGTACGGATCTCCGACCTGAGCGCGCACGTCGGCAGCGAGGTGTCGCTGAGAGCTTGGTTGACTGGCTCGAGGTCTTCGGGCAAGATCGCCTTCTTGCAGCTACGCGACGGCAGCGGCTTCGTGCAGGCCGTGGTATCGCGTGCCGACGTCGGCGAGGAGACGTTCGCAGCGGCGCGCGGCCTCACGCAGGAGTCGGCGTTGCGGATCACCGGTGAGGTGCGCTCGGATCCTCGCTCGCCGTCGGGCGTGGAGCTCTTCGTCAAGGGGCTGGAGCTGCTCGCGGGCTCGTCGGACTATCCCATCACGCCCAAGGAGCACGGCGTCGACTTCCTGATGGAGCGCCGCCACCTGTACCTCCGACACCGCGGTCCCTGGGCGATCATGCGCGTTCGCGACGAGGTCGAGAGGGCGATTCACGACTTCTTCGCCGCGCGCGGGTTCGTGCGCTTCGACGCACCCTTCTTCATGCCCA
>SKSV01000191.1 GCA_007122815.1 Trueperaceae bacterium
CGGCAACTCATGGGTTTCGGACTGACGCAGGAGCAGGTCGCGGAGGCGGTTGGCATGAGCCGCTCGGCGGTCGCGAACACCTTGCGCCTGTTGACCCTACCTGCCAGCGCCCTGGAGGCGCTCGAGTCGAGCGGCATCAGCGCCGGCCACGCGCGGGCGATCCTCGCGCAGGCGCCCGAGGATCGGGACTGGGCGCTGCGCCAGATCGTCGACAAGGGGCTATCGGTGCGGCAGGCGGAGGCGCTGCGTCGTGTGAGCGTAGCTGGCCGGCGGCGCGCTGCCGAGCGAGACGCGCGCTACGCGGCGCTGGCGGAGGACCTCACCCGCTACGTAGGCAGCCGCGTGCGCGTTCGTGGAGGCACCAAGGGCACCATCGAGCTGCACTTCCACGACACCGATGAGCTCCAGCGCCTCCTGGAGATGCTCGGCTACCAGCCCTGAGGGTGTTCAGCCCTGAAGCCCGACGCGGGGGTTCCTCGTGGTTCGCCGTCAGCGTGTTTCACGTGAAACGCCTCTTGGCGAGCCGGCGGCCGGAGCCGGCTACTGGGCTCGGGTACCTAGCCGGCACCTGGGCGCGGCCAGCGGGTGTTAGCATGTCGCCTCATCGGCTCTCGCGCCTCGCGAACCAGAGCGAGCACACCGGAGGCACAGTATGAAGCCACCAATGACAGTCGCCGTAACCGGCGCCGCAGGACAGATCGGCTACGCGCTGCTGTTTCGCATCGCCTCGGGGGCGATGCTCGGTCCCGATCAACCCGTCTCGCTTAGGTTGCTGGAGATCCCACCGGCCATGCAGGCGCTCGAGGGTGTGGTCATGGAGCTGCATGACGGGGCCTTCCCGCTGTTGCACGGGGTCGACACGAGCGACGACCCCGAGGTTGCGTTCACGGGGGCAGACGTAGCGATGCTCGTCGGATCGCGGCCGCGCGGGCCGGGCATGGAGCGGAAGGACCTCCTGGAGGCCAACGGCGCCATCTTCACCGTGCAGGGCAAGGCGCTCAACGCCCACGCGAAGCCGGATGTGAAGGTCTTGGTGGTGGGTAACCCGGCCAACACGAACTGCCTGATCGCCATGCGCAACGCACCCGACCTCTCCCCCGAGCAGTTCTCGGCCATGACGCGACTCGACCACAACCGCGCGATCAGCCAACTGGCCCTCAAGGCCGGTGCGCAGGCTGCGGACGTGAGGCGCATGATCGTGTGGGGCAACCACAGCGCGACACAGGTACCGGACGTCACGCACGCGACGGTGCAAGGACGACCAGCGAGCGAGATCGTCGATGACGAGTGGGTCAGGGACCACTTCGTCCCAACGGTCCAGCAGCGCGGTGCGCAGGTGATCGCGGCGCGAGGCGCCTCGAGCGCGGCTTCAGCCGCGGCCGCCGCCATCGACCACGTGCACGACTGGGTGCAAGGGACGCCGGAGGGTGACTGGGTGAGCATGGGGATCCCGAGTGCCGGCGCATACGGCGTGACCGAGGGGATCGTGTACTCCTTCCCGGTGACCGTGCGCGACGGCAACGTCAGCGTGGTCGAGGGGTTGGAGATGCCCGAAGAGGTGCGCTCTCTCACGGCGCTGACCGAACGTGAGCTGCTCGAAGAGCGCGCTGCGGTGGAGCGCCTCCTCTAGGCGCTAGGCTCGATCTCTCGGCGATTCGGCGGGCGTCGCGGCGGCGGTCACCAGCGAACCGAACTTCGGAACCGTTCCGATGATGATAAACTCTTGAACGAGGCCGGAGCTACACAGCCGACCTCTGACGAGAGGTTGACGATGGCGACAGGCGAGAGCAGACAACCTGAGCGTCCGTGGGGGCCCGCGGAGGTGCGGGAGGTGCTGCGTAAGCGCGGGTTGCGCTACAGCCGGCCACGGCGCGTGATACTCGGCTACTTGAGCGAACAGGACCGGCACGTGAGCGCCGAAGGGCTCTACCTTGCGCTCCGGCAGCGCGGAGACGACCTCAGCCTCTCAACGGTCTACCTGAACCTGCGCGTCTTGGCCGAAGCTGGGCTGGTGCGCGAGTTCGACGGAGCGAACGGCGAAGCGCTCTACGACTCCAACCCTTCCGAGCACTACCACGTCGTCTGCCCAGAGACCGGCGAGGTCCGTGACGTGACCTTGCCGTGGGTGAACGGTCAGCCGCTCGCGAGCTTCCTCAAGGAGTACGTCGAGCGCGAGACGGGTTGGGAGATCGACGAGCCTCACGTGAGCCTGACGGGTCGGGCGCCGGCCGCCCGAGCCGACGGTGTCGACTGACGACGCTAGCAAGCGCCCCAGCGCGGCCTTCCCGCGCGTCAGGGGCTCGGAAGCCACGCCAACGCCAGGGTGATCGCGACGACCGAGACGATGGTCATGGTGACAACGGTACGCGCCACGCTTCGGTGATCGCCACGAACCTCGACCGCCAGCACGAACATGGTCACCGCCACCGGCATTGTTGCGCTCAGGACCAGGACGTTCCGGTCCAGGCCGGGTAGCGCCAGGATCGCGGCTGCAGCGAACGCTAGCGCCGGGCCGGCCACCAGGCGCACGAGCGTGGCGCGCAGGGCGGCGTTCGACACGGTCCAGACCCAGGTGCGACGCATCTGCATACCGAGAGACAGCAGCATGATGGGGATCGCAGCGGAGCCGACCAGGCTCACCGAGCGTTCCAGGACGAGCGGCACGTCGAACGCCACGAGGTTAGCCAGCACCGCCAGCAACCCCCCCCACAACGGCGGAAGGGTGAGCGCCTGACGCACACGTCCACCCAGCGGCTCGCCGCTCGGCGATAGGAGCGCGGGTGCGAAGGAGAACATCAAGAGCGACGACAACACGAGGAGCACCAGGGCGCGCTCGAGCCCGGCCACACCGTACGCGAACAGCGTGATGGGCAATGCCATGTTGCCGGTGTTGCCGAAGAGGCTGCAAGCGACGAGCGCCTTGCCGGCCGCACGCGAGAGGCCGCGCGCTGCTAGGGCCGCCGCGAGTCCCGTGAACGTCAGGTAGAGGAGGTAGGCGAGGGCGAGCCGTGTGGCCTCGTCGAGCCGCAACTCCGTGGTGGCGAGGGCGTCGAACACCAGCGCAGGCATGAGCACGTAGAGCGACAGTCTCGTCAGCGTCTCGAGCCGCAGGTCGGGGAAGAGGCGATCGGTGAGCGCGCCAAGCGCCATGAGCAAGAAGGTGGGAACCACCGCTTCCACGGCGGGTACGAAGGCGTGCACGGCGTGATGGTACCTCCGCCGCCATGGCCGGGGGGCGCGGCCGTGATGACCGCGCCCCCCGGGGAGAGATTGACCTCCGGGCCGTCAGCTGGTTCAGTAGCCGCTGCCGCCTTCGGCCGGGGGCAGGATGACCGCGTCGATCACGTGGACCACTCCGTTACCGGCGACCAGGTCAGTCATGATGACGGTAGCGGTGCCGTCGATGACGACGTTGCCGTCGACGATCTCGACGGTGATCGAGGCGCCGTTGACGGTCTCGACCATGGCCGTGCCGCCGCCCGCTTCGATGGCAGCCAACACGTCAGCAGCGAGGAGGTTGCCGGCCACCACGTGGTAGGTCAGGATGGCTCCGAGGTCGGGGCTGGCGAGGAGTTCTTCAGCGCTGAGGCCCAGAGCTTCGAGGGCGGCGGCGAAGGCGTCGTCGGTCGGGGCGAAGACGGTGAAGGGACCTTCTCCGGAGAGCACGTCTACGAGGTCGGCTTCGACGACGGCTGCCACCAAGGTGGCGAAACCTTCGTTGCCGGTGGCGACGTCGACGACCGTCGCCGGGGTGTCGTGGCCGGAGGCGTTCACGACGCCGATCACTAGTCCGAGGGAGAGCGCGAGGGCGGCAAGGCTGCGTGCGATCATGTCGTTCCTCCTGATCTCGCCGACACCTTGATGTCGGTCGAGGTGGTGGGCGCGACGGTGCCGGGGAGCGCAAGATCGCGCCGGCCCCGGCGGTTCGTCCGCCGACCCCCCGAAACTACAGGAAGAAGGATTGTACAAAGTGTGTCTAGCTTACGATGAGGGATGGAAAGTGATCGGGGCGGGCCAAGCTGGCCCGCCCCGCCTATTAGAGGAAAGTGCTGCTAACGCGCAACCAGTCTCATCCAGCCCCCGGAGAGGTTGCTCTGCAAGCTATCTCGCCACCATGACCATCCGATCGCCCCAGCGGTGGTAGGTGAACTTCGCGACGCCGCCTCCGGTCGCGGCGTCGTCGCCACGGAAGAACCTTCCGTTGAAGAGCGGGTCGGAAGTAGGTTCGGCCGCGACGGGGTCACCCCAGGTACAGCCGGGGTTCGGCCTGCCGGAGGGATCGATGCACGCCGAGGTCAAGCCCTCCCCGAGGACGACGAATCGTTCCGCGTACTCGTCCCAGTAGGTTAGACGCAGCACGGGCTCGCGATCAGGATCCTTGTCCTCGGGAGCGTACTCGACCTCGAACTCCATCGGCGGGTCGAAGTCGAAGATCACCCGCGCCGGATCGGCTGCGTCCACGACCAAGAAGTTCATGAGGCTTCGCTCGAGTTCCACTACACCAGCACCTACATCGTACTGGTCTCCCACTGCGGTTGGGATGAAGGTCTCTGCCCTGTTCCAGGGAAGCGCGATCACCCGGGGCTCCACGGTGCCGTACTCCTGATAGGGGACCCGAACCGTCACCCCGACCTCCTCCGATACGCACTCCACCGCTGGCACGTCGTTGAGCACGGCGTACTCGCAGGGCCCATCGAAGTCCTTGAGCATGCGCTGCGTGTCGTAGGGAACGGCGCCCCAGGCCAGGGGGAGCGTGGGCAACGAGACGCCTATCCGCCCCGTAGCTTCGCCACCGCCCGGGTCACCGCTCATCTGGTAGCGAGGCAGCGCGTTGATCGCGTCGGTGACCAACTCGAGACCGTGTCCCGCGACGGGATCGGCGAGCCAGAAGCCCTCGTGGAACACTGCCCTACCGACCACGACCCAGCGCTCGTTCGAGGGGTCCCAAACGCCGAGGCCGAGTTCGCCTTCACCAACCGTAGGGTTCGCGGCCGCGAACTCGCGAGAGCCGTAGTTGACGCTCACGCTGATGGGCGGGTCGAAGGTCCTCAACGGATCGTACGTGCCGGACCTCGTGATGGAGAGCAAGATGACGGGTGAGTCCGAGATCGGGCGGAAGCCTTGCTGCTCCGGCAGGTCGCCGTAGTCGCCGAGTGACCACTCCCAAGCCTTGAGGTCTTCACCCTGCCACGGGATTCGCACGTCTACCTCTCCGGACCTGGACTGGCAGACGAGCGTGGGGCCGGGCGCGCCCTCGGACACCTCTTGGCAGCTCAGGGCGCGTGGGAGTTGTGCGCCAGGACCGTCACCGTTGCACGAGGTGAAGCCCAGCAGTGCTAGTGCGCTCAGCGCGAGAGCCAGTGCGCGCCAGGGTCGCCCAGGCATGGCAAGGGAGCGTGCGTGTGCGCGATCAGGCAAGGTCATGATGGTGCTCCTTCTCTTCCTCGACGGGAGGTCCGGTGTCGTCGATCGCCGCGAGGCCACGGCGAGCCCGCTCCAACTCCTCGGATTCACGAGTTGCCTCGAAAACAGGGATGCTCGACTCGAACCAGGAGCGCGCCTTGTCTACGTCGCCCCTTGCCTGGTAGATCTCGCCCAAGACGCGTTCGCTCATCGCCAGTTCAACGGAGCGGCTACCGTCGTCCCCGAGCGACTCTAGCAGGCGGTGCGCCTCTTCGGCTCTGCCGAGCGCCTCCTCGACTTGTCCCAGTGCCAGTAGGTTCTCGGCAATTTCCACCAATCCCG
>SKSV01000055.1 GCA_007122815.1 Trueperaceae bacterium
GGCGCTCGCCGGCGGAACGTCGTTCGGCGCCCCCACCGAGCGTGAGACGGTGCTGGCGGAGCGCATCCTCGAGAGGGTCAGCGGCGCCGAGCGCGTGCGCTTCGTGAACTCCGGCACCGAGGCCACCATGAGCGCGCTGCGCCTGGCGCGGGGAGCCACCGGCCGCGGGAAGCTGGTGAAGTTCGAGGGTCACTACCACGGTCACGCCGACGGGCTGCTGGTGGCGGCAGGATCGGGTGCGGCGACCACGGGGGTGCCCTCGTCCGCGGGGGTGCCGTCCGCGATCGCGGAGCTGACGCTGGTCGCCCCCTTCAACGACTTCGACGCCCTGGCGGCGCTCTTCGCGGATCACGGTGACGAGATCGCGGCGGTGATCGTGGAGCCCGTCGCCGGGAACATGGGTGTGGTGGAGGCCGCACCCGGCTTCCTGGACCACGTCCGGGCGCTCGCGCGAGAGCACGGCGCACTGCTGGTGGTGGACGAGGTGATGACCGGCTTCAGGCTCGCGCGTGGCGGCGCGGTCGAACGGCTGGGGCTCGACCCAGACATCACCTGTTGGGGAAAGGTGGTCGGTGGGGGGCTGCCGGTGGGCGCCTACGGGGCACGTGCGGAGCTCATGGACCAGGTCTCGCCCTCCGGGAAGGTCTACCAGGCGGGCACCCTCTCGGGTAACCCGTTGGCCATGGCGGCCGGCATCGCCACCTTCGAGGCGATCGACGCCGTGCCGGACCTCTACGACGAGCTCGAGCGACGCGGGGCAGGGCTCGCCGAAAGGCTCCGGGAGGCCGCCGCAGCCGCTGGTGTCAGCGTGACGGTCAACCAGGTGGGCTCGATGCTGACGGTGTTCTTCACGTCCGAGCCGGTCGTGGACTTCGCGAGCGCCGCGCGCGCCGACGGAGCCGCGTTCTCGCGCTGGTTCCAGGGACTGTTGCGACGCGGCGTCGCCTGGCCACCGTCGGCGTTCGAGGCCGCGTTCATGTCTTACGCGCACGACGAGGCGCTGGTCGAGGAGGTCGTGGGCACGGCCGCCGAGGCGTTCGGTGAGGTCGCGCGCTGAGAGCGGGCGTGCGTCGCCTCCGCTAGGATCGGCGAGTTGAGGGGGGTCTCACGCCCCCACGGGCGTGAGAGCTTCGGTGTCGACCTCGCCGGTGCGGATGCGCACCACGCGCTCCAGCGGTTGCACGAAGATCTTGCCGTCTCCCACGTTGCCTGTGCGCGCCGCGCGCACGATGGCATCGATGGTGGGTTGGACGAAGGACTCCGACACGGCTATCTCGAGCCGGATCTTGTCGTGGAACTCGACCAGGAACTGGTTGCCGCGGTACTGCTCGGTCACGCCGGCCTGGCCACCATGACCGCTCACGCGGCTGATGGTGATGCCGCGCACGCCGGCGGCGAAGAGCGCTTCCTTGACCGCGGGCAGGCGGTCGGGTCGGATGACGGTGGTGATTAGCTTCATGGAGTCCCCGATCAGTCGCCCGCGCCTACCAGGACGGGGTCGTTGAGGGTGTCGGTGTTGCGGTAGGCTTCCGCGCCGTGCTCGGCGAGGTCGAGTCCGGTGACCTCCTCGCGCGCCTCCACGCGGGTTCCCATGAGGGCCTTCAGGAGCATGAACAGCGTGTAGGTGGCAGCGAACGCCACAGAGGCGTAGGCGAGCGTCCCGAGGAGTTGCACGCCGAGGTTCGCGCCGCCGAAGATGCCGACCGCGGCGGTTCCCCAGATGCCGGCGGTGCCGTGGGCCGAGACGGCACCTACCGGGTCGTCGAGCTTGAGCCGGTCGAGCAGGAGTATCGAGTAGGTGACCATCACCCCGCCGACGGCACCGACGAGCACCGCCCAGATACCGCCGATCACGTCGGGTCCTGCGGTGATGGAGACGAGGCCGGCGATCACCCCGTTGAGGGTCATCGAGAAGTCGGGCTTCTTGAAGATCGCCCAGGAGAGCAGCAGGGCGGCGAAGGCGCCGGCAGCGGCGGCCAGGTTGGTGTTCAGGAACACGGTGGCGACCGCCCGAGCGTCCTCCACCGTGCTGAAGGAAAGCTGCGAGCCGCCGTTGAAGCCGAACCACCCGATCCACAGGAGGAAGACACCGACCCCGGCCAGTGGCAGGTTGTGCCCCGGCATCGCCATCACCTGGCCGTTCACGTAGCGGCCCAGGCGCGGCCCGAGCGCGAGGATGCCGCCGAGCGCCGCGAAGCCGCCCACGGCGTGAACCACCGACGAGCCGGCGAAGTCCGCGAAGCCGAGCTGGTAGAGCCACCCCTCGCCCCAGTGCCATGCCCCTAGGAAGGGGTAGATGACCGCGGTCATCACGACTGCGAACACCAGGTAGGCGCCGAACTTCATGCGGCCCCCGATGGCACCCGAGACGATCGTGGCGGCGGTCGCGGCGAACACCATCTGGAAGAAGAAGTCCGCGGCGCCGGGGAAGAGGTCGGCTTCGTAGCCGGAGATGAAGAGCCCGCTGCCGTACATGATCGAGAAGCCGATCGCCCAGTAGGCGATGCCGGCGATCGCGAAGGTGGCGTAGTTCTTCATGAAGATGTTGATCGCGTTCTTGGAGCCGTGCAGGCCGGCTTCCAGCAGTGCGAAGCCGGGTTTCATGTGGATCACCAGAACCGCGAACATGAGCAGTGCGATGGTGTCGAGGGCGTAGGCGAGGTCCGCGATCGTCTCACCCTGTGCAAGCGCGAGAGCGGAAAGCGAAGCGATCGTCACGGCCGATACGGCCTTGTTGGAAGGCATCGTGACCTCCTGATGGGGCGGCCACTCCGAAGGCGGCCTGCGCGACACCTTATGCATCATCTTGCATGATGTCAAGTGCAAGCGCTCCAACACGCCACATGCAGAGGTACATGAGTTCGTTGAATCCGCTAGATCGTGCAGAACGTACAGAGGAGATGTGCCAGATTGCCACATCTGTCGCTACATCAAAGGCAACGCGACGAACCTAAGGGCCCGTCGCGTGGCGCGATCCCTAACGGCGCGTCGGCGATGCGGACGTGCCGCGTTCGTAGCGCGCTCGCGCCGCGTCCGGGCTGCGCCCGCGCCAACTACCGCCTCACTGCTGCAGGTCGATCCGGCTCTTGTCTCCCAACACCAGGCGATGCGTGCCGGGGCGACGGCTGGCGCCCTCGACGACCACGTCCTCTCCCAGCAGGCTCGCCTGGATGCGCGCGCCGACGTCGCGGATCGTGCAGCGCGGACCCACCACCGAGTACTCGACCTCGGCGTCGATCAGCTGCACGCCGTCACCCAAGGTGGTGAACGGACCCACGTAGGCGTCCTCCACCAGGGCGTCGGCCCCGATCAGCGCCGGGCCGAACACGGTCGAGCGCCGCACCGTGGCGCCGGGCATCACCACCACGTCGCCCACCAGCTGAGACTCCTCCACCGTTCCCTCGACCTGGCGCCGGCGCGACAGCAGCTCCAGCCGGTTGGCGTCCAGGATGTCCTCCGGCTTGCCGGTGTCCTTCCACCAGCCGGTCACCTCCTGAGGCAGCACCACCAGGCCGCGCTCGATCAGGCGCGCGATGGCGTCCGTGATCTGGTACTCGCCCTTCGCGCCCCGCTCCATGCCGTCTATGGCGTCGTGTATGCGCGCGTCGAAGACGTACACGCCGGCGACCGCCAGGTCCGAGGGGGGATCCGAGGGCTTCTCCACGAGGCGGGTGATGCGACCGTCCTCGATCACGGCGACGCCGAAGGCGCGGGGGTCCTCCACCCGCACCAGCGCGAGCACACAAGCGGCCTCCGGGTTGGACCGAAAGGTGTCGACGAACGGTGTGATGCCGTGCTCGAAGAGGTTGTCGCCCAGGTACATCACGAAGGGGTCGTCGGCCAGGAACTCGCGAGCCACCAGCACGGCGTGAGCCAGGCCTTGCGGAGGGTCTTGCAGCACGAAGCTGTAGCGCGCGTCGCGGTAGCCCTCGACGGTCTCCTTGATCGCGTCGATCGTGTCGTGACTGACAACGATGCCGATGTCGTGCACGCCGGCGTCGATCAGGTCGTCTATGGCGTAGTGGATCAGTGGCGAGTTCGCCACCGTGATCGTCGGCTTGGGCCGCAAGCTGGTGAGCGGGCGCAAGCGTGTACCGAGCCCGGCCGCCAGGATCAAGCCCTTCAGGTTGGAGTCATGCATGCCAGAGACGGTACCGCACCTGGAGGTCGCTTGGTCAACGCTGCCTGCCGGTCACCACCAGCACGAGGCCGACCAACACTGCGCCGCCGGCCGCCCACGGGAGCCAGGGGAGCGACTGCTGGCGCGAGGCTTCGAGCTCCAGTTGGCCGAGTTCGATGCTGGCGGTCTCGACGAAGACCCCGGCCAGCTGGAGCACCATGGCCAGGGCTCCGGCGACGATCAGTACTAGTCCTATGGCTACCGTCGTTCTCATGGTCGTCCTCCAGAAGCCGGCAGTGTCGCTGAGACACGGAGGCTAGCATGTCGCCATGCCAAACACCTCAATGATACGCATCCACGTGAGTTCCGACGAGGCTGGTGTCACCGGCATAGATTGGGAGGCAGATGACGCGCCTGAGCCGGGGCCGCAGGCTGCCAGGGCGATGGTCCTCGCCCTTTGGGACGCGGAGCGCCGCAACGCCCTTCGCATCGACCTCTGGACGCGCGAGATGACCGTCGAGGACATGAACGACTTCGTCTTCCAGACGCTGCTCTCGCTCGCCGACACGTACAAGGCGGCCACCAACGACGACGCGCTGATGAGCGAGATCAAGATCTTCGCCCGCGAGTTCGCGGAGAAGGCGAGCGCGGCGGAGCGTCGGCGCGCAGGTGAGCGTTAGCCAGGGTCGAGTTCGGACGGGTCCATCACGAGCCCGGTGCGCGCGGCGCCTCGACGGAGCCGCGCGTCGGTCGTGAGGACGCGCGTCCGGCGCAACCGCGCGAGCGCGAGATACTCGGCGTCGTAAGTCTTCGCCAGGCCGAGGTCGGTGGCGATCGTCCACGCGACCTCGAAGAGGTCGGCGGGCGTCACGATGTCCACGGCCAGTGACGTGAACGCCGCGCGATGAACGTTGGCGTCGGCTTCGGTGATCTGGCGACGCCACAACGCCTCGTGGAGAGCCGACGTCACCTCCGATAGGAGCAACGGCGGACCGATCAACTCGAAGCCGGCGAGCGCATTCCGCGCGGCGGTGGAGCCCATGGCTCGCAGCGCGGCGCTCGCGTCGAGTACGAGCGTCACGCGCGGCGCTCGCGAGCGCCGCGCACGATGCGTTCCCAATCCGGCAGGGGCGAGCCATCGTCACGAGTTCGCCAGGCCGACGGTAACTCGGGTGGAGCGACATCCGCCGCAACTGCGCGCAACTCGTCCTCGTCGACGAGGTGTTGCGTACCGATCCGTTGCGAGCGGAGCCGTCCTGACCTGATCCAGCGCCGCACCGTCTCGGGATGTCGATCGACGCGACGAGCTGCTTCCGGCACGGTGATCATGTCGTATGCTACAACACCTGGACGCGAACGGCCGTGCATCGACCGGCCTTCGGGTGCGGCTATCGATACCCGCGCGGCGCTAGAGGCCTTAGCCTGTGCGTCGTGGACCCCATCGAGTTGGTGCTGAGGCCCGCGAACGAGCAGGCAGCGGCTGTCGCGCGTCGCGAGGTGAGGGCGAGCGACCTGGTAGACGCGCAACTCGCTCGCCTTCAGGCCGTCGACGGCATCGTGCACGGGATCGTTCACCTCGACGCCGTGGGCGCAAGGCGGAAGGCCAGCGCGGCCGACGCCGCGCTCGCCACCGGTGAGCCGGTCGGCCCGCTTCACGGCGTGCCCGTCACCGTGAAGGACTGGATCGACGTCGCTGGCATGCCTTGCAGCGGAGGTGAGAGCGCGCACCGCGAGCGCATGCCAGCACGCGACGCCACCAGCGTCGCGCGTCTCCGCGGAGCCGGCGCCATAGTCCTGGGCAAGACCAACCCAGGCGAGCGCAGCGAGGCTTTCGGCCCCACCTTCAACCCGCACGATCCGCGCTACACCCCCACCGGAAGCAGTTCTGGCGAGGCCGCGCTGGTGGCCGCCTGCGGCTCGGCGCTCGGGCTCGGCTCCGACTCGGGCGGCAGTTTGCGCCAGCCTGCGCACGCTTGCGGTGTCTGCGCCATTCGCCCCAGCAACGGTCGCGTCCCGCTCAGCGGGCACTTCCCCGTGATCACCCCTATGCTCGACCCGCGCACCGTGATAGGGCCGGTGTCGCGCACCGTCGCGGACCTGACACTGGCGTTGCGAGTCATCCAAGGGCCGGACGCGCGCGATCCGAGCGCGCAGCCGCTTCCTCTTCGCGACCCGCTCCGGGTCGACGTCTCGGCGCTGCGCGTGGCCTGGTGGGTCGACCAACCCGACTGCTTGCCCACGTCGGACACCGCGATGGTGGTGCGCACGGCTGCCGCGTGGCTGTCAGCGGCGGGTGCGACGCTCGTCGAGGACCAGCCCGACGGTCTGGAGGCCGTGTACCCGTTGACACGGACCTACTGGTCGCTACCGGAGTCAGAAGACGCCGAGCGCTGGGTACCCACCGCGAGCAGCGACTCGAGCGCGAGCGAAGTGCAGCGTTTCCGCTTCGAGTGGGACGTGTTCAGAGCTCGCCTCACGCGCTTCTTCGGAGAGTACGACGCGGTGCTAACGCCGGCTGCCGAGCTGCCGGCGGTGCGCTTCGGCGAGCCTTCGGGGGCGATCGCCGCCACCCTCACCTTCAGCCTCGGCGGGCAACCGGCCGTGGTGGTGCCAGGGGGGCGCAGCGCCGAAGGGCTGCCGATAGGTGTCCAGGTGGCCGCACCGATGGGGAACGACCACGTGGCCCTTGCGTTGGCGAGTGTCGTGGAGCTCGCGGGAGGCGGATGGTGGTTGCCGGCGGGTGTAGCGGTGGGGCTCAATCGGGATGACGGTCATGATGTTGATGATCTCGGAGGTGGTGGCGGAGATCGGTCCACCCAAGCAGGCGGCAATGCCGCCGTCTGACACTATGCGGTTCTTCGTTGACGAAGACTGACCGCGTAATGGGATCGGCTCTGACGCGGCCGCGCGTCGTTCAAGCTCTCCCCGGCAGCCCGTGGCGCGTCAGGAAGTCGCGCACGGTAGCTACGAAGCGCTCGTTCTCCTCCAGTTGTGGTGAGTGCCCGGAGTTCTCGAAGATGACGAGCTCGGCGTGGGGGATACCGGCGGCTAGCTCCTCGGACGCCTCGACGGGGGTGATCCAATCGTGCCGGCCCACGACCACGAGCGTGGGGACCTCGATCTCGTGGAGGCGGTCGGTGAGGTCGAAGTGCGGCAGGTTGCCCGCGAAGGCCTGGTTGTGGGTGTCGGCGCGGAAGGTGGCCGCGGCGACACGCTCGGCCGCCTTGACGGGGTCGCTGGACGCGTCGTAGAGCGGTGAGAGCGCGGCGTAGGCGTCGCGCATCGCCTCGTCACTGGGTATCCGCCCCTCGAAGACCATGTCCAGCAGCTCCTCGGTGATCTCTGGGAACTCCTCGGCGCGGGCCAAGGCGTTGCGCCGAGCCAGGTCCTCGAAGTTGCGCGAGGCGCTGGTGTCTCGGAGGATCAGGTGACTGACCCGGTCTGGGTGCGCGAGCGCGTACTCGAGGGCCACGTAGCCTCCGTACGACCCGCCCTTGAGCACGATGCGCTCGTCGCCGAAGTGCGCCCGGAGGGCGTCGAGATCCGCCACCCACTGTGCGTGTGTGTACGGAGGCACGGGGTCGGACTCACCGGAGCCACGGGCGTCGAACGTCACTACCCTGTAGGCGTTTGCGAGCGGTGCCAGAGCGCGCTTGGGGGTGGCGTGAGTGCCGAGCCCGGGAGCACCGTGGTGCGAGTAGAGCGCTGGCCCTTCACCCTGTACATCGACGCGCAGGCGCACGCGGTTGACGTTGACGAACATCAGCTGTCTCCCTCCGGTGACGGGCGTCGCTCACCCGAGGTCGCCTCGGGATGGGCCAGCCCGTCCGTGCTCGAGAAGAGCGACCTCTCCGCCTCGGGTAACCGCGCGTCGTGGCGGGCTGCGAGGACCTGTACCGAGAGGAGCGCGGCGGCGACCAGCCCCGCGGCGCTGAGGTAGCTCCCCACGGCGAGGTGGAACGGATGTGTATCGAAGAGGTCGTACGCGTGTGCCGGCCGCCGAGGGGCCAGGGAGGCGTTGGTCTCGGCGCCTTGGAGCATGGCGTCGATGCGCTCGGCGAGCTGCCACAGGCCCATGGCACCGAAGTCCTGGCCTGCGCGGGGGAGGTCGTCGAGCCAGCCGCGATCGGCTTCGTCGAGAGCGTGCAGCAGCCTTCCCAACGAGCGGGTCGCCACGCCCGCGACACGGGATGCGGCGATCGAGTCCGCACGCCATGCGGTGCGAGCTTCGCGGCCATGGAAGCTAGCAGCGTGGTCGGGATCGAGCCAAGCGCCGAGATCCCGGTCGGCGAGCACTTCGAAGCGCTCGGCCGCTCGTTCGAGCGTCCCCATGACACGCTCGGCCAGGGCTGCGACGGGGAGCTCGGGAAGCTCCGGTCGCGTCGCCCAGGCGGCGTCGACGCGAGCCGGGCGTGCTGCGCGCGGCTCCTGCAGGGCGGCGGCGAGAAGAGCGGCTCCTTCGGCCCAGCCGAGCAGGAGTGGTCCCAGCCCGAACTCGGGATGGGAGCCGAAGAGCACGGCGCGCCCGGCGCCGACCCGCGCCTCGAGAGCGGTGGCGGCGCCGGCCGCGATACAGCGCGTGAGCGTGTCGGACGAGGCTGTGGCGGGCGCTTCGGGGACCGTTCCTCGGTTGGCGGTCGCCTCGGTAAGGAAGCGCTCTGCGGGCGTGAACGCGGCGCTTGCGGCCTCCGGCCAAGCGAAGGGAAGCACCTCGGGTGGCGCGCGTGTGACGTCGAAGAGCGGGCCGTTGTAGTGGATCAGGGACACCCGCTCGGGCAGCCCATCGGCTATCGGGTGCCCGCGGTCCAGGCGCACCTCGATGCGGCCCACGCCCGGCGAGGCGAGCCCGCCGAGGGTCGCGTCGCCCGGGTTCGCCATGGGGACTTCGACCATGCGTAGGCAGCGTGCGGTCGGGAGCAACTCGTCTGCCTCGGCAGTGAGGGCGAGAGGCAGCACCGAGCCCGCGCACGAGGAGACGTAGTTCCCGCCCGCGCGCACCCACTCGCGGATGGCCTCGGCACCCCCCGTTCCGAGTGGGGCGAGCAGCCCGGCCATGGCGGTGGCTCCGCCGCCGGGCACCACGAAGGAGTCGAGACCTTCGAGGCGGCCGGCTGCCACGTCCTCGGCGCGCACCGGACGCACCTCCGCACCGAAGCTGGCGGCGAGGGCCAGGTGGTGCCAGGGGGCGCCGCCGCTGGCGTACACCCCGATCACGCGCCCCGCGAGCGGCTGGGCGTTCCGGTTCAACGCACCCATACCTCGTCCAGCACGCGCATGATGTTGTTACCCACGACCTTGGCGATGTCGTCGTCGCTGTAGCCGTGCGTGACCAGCCAGCGCACGATGTTCGGGAACGCCTCGGCGGGGTTCTCGATCCCGTCCACGAACTCCACCTGTGGATAGGGTGTGTTGCCCTTGGAGGCGCTGAGGCTCAGCGCCTCGCGCAGGGCCCCGTGTAGGCCAACGTGGTCGCCGAAGAGCGCGTCAGGCCCGAAGGCGACGTGGTCGATGCCGACGAGGTCGACGCAGTACTCGAAGTGCTCCATGAACGAATCTAGCGAGTGGCGCGGCTGCTTCTCGGTGATGGTCGTGTGTGGCGCCGCTTCGATGCCGATGACGCCGCCTCTTGCCGCGCAGGCGCGGATGACCTCGTCGGGCTTCAGGCGGGGCGAGTCCCACAGCGCGCGGGCGCCAGCGTGGGTGATGAACACCGGGTGCTTGGAGGCACGGATGGTGTCGAGCGAGGTCTGGTCGTTGGCGTGCGAAACGTCGATGGCGATGCCCAGCTGGTTCATGCGCTTCACCGCGCGCTGCCCGAAGGCCGTGAGACCGTAGTGGCTGGGCTCCTTGAGGCCCGCTCCCAGCGCGTTGCCCTCGCTGTAGCAAACTCCCAGCGAGCGCATGCCGAGGCCGTAGAGCACGTCGATGCGGTCGACCTCGTTCTCGATCATCGCCGCACCCTCGAGCGAGACAACGAAGGCGATGCGGCGCTCACGCTTGGCCGCTCGGATGTCCTCGGTGGTGAGCGCCAGCTTCACCATGTCCTGGTGGGCGATGTCGGAGAGGCGCATGCCGATGTCGAAGACCACGTCCTCCCACTTCCAGCCCGCACGTGAGGTGATCATCGCCGTGCCGTCCATCATCGCGTCGAAGACGCAGTCGAGGCCGCTGGCGGCCAACCCCTCGTAGCCCGTGAACTCGCGCCCCCAGCGACGGAACTCCAGGAAGCCCGAGAGGTCCTTGGGGGCCACGAAGCAGTGGTCGTGCAGCGAGATGACCAGGTGCTCGGCGAAGATGCGCTTCACGCGCTCCTCCTCCGCCTCGCTGGTGGGCACTCGGGTGCTGGGGACGCGGTCGAGTTCGGGGACGAGTTCTACCTGCGGGTAATCGCCCGGCTCTAGGTACTGGTAGGAACGGTAGCCGTCGTAACGTTTGCTCTGCATGTTGCTCCCTTGGTCGACGTTCGTCGGGCGGTCGGCGGTGTTGGGCCTGGCGACGCGCAAGGCGTGCTACGTTGCGCGCCCGCGTCTCACGCGCGCGGGTCGAGCACGTCGCGCAGCGCGTTGCCGAGGAGGTTGAAGGCGAGCACGGCGAGCGCGATGAAGAGGCCCGGCCATACGGCCAGCACCGGCGCGCGCCACAGGTAACCCTGGGCGTTCTGGAGCATGTTGCCCCACGACGCCAGGGGAGGTTGGATGCCCAGCCCCAGGTACGAGAGGGCGGCCTCGGTGAGGATGGCCCAACCCACTCCCAGCGTGGCGAGCACGGTCGCTTGGGGTAACACCTGCGGGAGTATGTGTCGCGTCATCACGCGCAGGTGCGAGCCGCCGAGCGCTCGGGACGCCTCGATGAACTCGTGATGGCGGAAGCGCTTGAACTCGGCGTGCGCCACGCGCGCCATCTGGGCCCAGAAGCCGAGCCCGACGGTGACGATGATCGTGACCGGGTGGTTGCCGAAGCTGGTCACTATCACGAGGATCAGGAAGAACGTGGGGATGGCCATGAAGGCGTCGACCAGCCGCATCAGCAGCGCCTCCAGGCGACCGCCGAAGTAGCCTGCGTTCCCGCCAACGGTGATGCCCAGGGTGAGGCCCACGAGCATGGAGAACAGCCCCACCGCCATGCTCACGCGTCCACCGGCGAGGATGCGCGCGAAGACGTCGCGCCCGAGCTCGTCGGTGCCGAGAAGGTGCTGGGGCGAGGGTGGCTGCAGGATCGCCAGGGCGTTGGTGCGGGTGGGTGAGTGGGGCACGAAGCGCGGGCCGACGCTCACGAGCAGCACGAGCGCTACCAGCAACGCGAGAGCTGCTATGCCCAGGGGCTGGCGCATCACCTTGCGCAGCAGGCGCGAGCGCTGCCGGGTGGGAGCGGCGGCGGTTGCGGGCCGCGCGTCAATCATGGCGGATCCTGGGGTCGATGACGGCGTACAGCAAGTCGACCATCAGGTTGACGGTCACGACCATCGCGCCGGCGAGCAGCGTCACTCCTAGGATCACGGGGTAGTCGCGGCCGTTGGCGGCCTCGATCGCCAGGCGGCCGATGCCCGCCCAGCCGAACACGCTCTCGATCACCACCGAGCCGCTGAAGAGCACGGTGGCGATCAGCCCGAGCATGGCCACGACGGGTACCAGCGCGTTGCGCATGGTGTGCTTGAGCATCACCACGTACTCGCGCAGGCCCTTCGCGCGGGCGGTGCGCACGAAGTCCGAGGCGAGCATCTCCAACACCGCCGCGCGAGTCACTCGAACCACGTTCGGCATCAGCGAGAAGGCCAGCACCGACGCGGGCAGGGCCAGGTGCGAGAGGCGGTCAGCGAGGCTGAAACCGCGGCCGATCGAACTGCTGCCGGATGCCGGCAGCCAGCCGAGGTTGACAGCGAAGACGATGATGAGCACTATCCCGAGCCAGAAGTTCGGCACCGACATGCCCAGCGTGGAGATGCTGCTGACGACGTGATCGGGCCAGCGGTCCCGGTGCAGTGCGGCCAGCAGGCCGAGGGCGATCCCCAAGACCGCCGCCAGCGCCAGCGCGGTGAGCCCGAGGGTGAGGGTGGGGCCGATGCGCTGCGCCAGGAGCTTCGAGACGGGAAGACCCTGGTTGATCGAGGTGCCCAGGTCGCCGCGGACGGCGCCGGCGAGCCAAGCGACGTAGCGCTCGTGCACGGGACGGTCCAGGCCGAAGCGCCGCAGCCTGGCCTCACGCTCCGCGGCGGTGGTCTGGAAGTCGACCAGCGACGAGGGTCCGCCGGGCGCCAGGTTGATCAGGAAGAAGGTGAGCAGCGACACCAGGAACAGCACTACGGCGCCTTGTAGCAGGCGTCTGGCGACGTACTCGACCATGTTCCTCCTGGGGCGCGGGCGTGACGGAGTGCTGGGGCGCTGGGGTGCGTCCGGCGTCCGCCTCGCGAATCACGACCGCGAGGCGGACGCCGTGCCCTGGCTCAGCGGGAGACGTACCAGTCGACGGCGTGCTGGAAGGCGGTGGCGGCAGTGATCTCCGGGAACCCCTGCAGCGCCACGTTCTTGGCGGTCAGGATGTCGGGGTACCAGAGGTAGAGGTAGGGGAGCTCGTCGGCGAGGAACTCCTGCATGGCGGCGTACGCCTCGATCTGCTCTTCGAGCGTCAGCGCGCGCCGGCCGGCGTTCATCAGTTCGTCGAGTTCGCTCGAGCAGTAGTTGGGGATGTTGTTGCCGGTGTGGGCGGCTGCGCAGGAGAAGTAGGGGGCGACGTCGGCTGTCGGCGGCATGCTCCACCAGGCGAGTGTCACCTCGTAGTCGCGGTTTAGCACGACCTCCTGGATGTAGGCGTTCCACTCCATGATGCGAACGTCTGCGTCGACGCCGATGTCCTCCCAATACTGCTGCACGAGCAGGGTGGCGGGGACGAGGTCACCGAACTGACCGGTCGGCATGGCGAGCACCAGGCGCTCACCGTCCTTGGCGCGCACTCCGTCTGCTCCGAGTGCCCAGCCGGCCTCGTCGAGCAGGGCGCCGGCGGCCTCGGGGTCGTATGGGTAGGTGCGCACGTCGGGGTTGTAGAGCGCGCCGAGCATCGGGGCGACGGGACCTGTGGACACCTCGCCGAATCCGTCGAGCAGCGCGTCGATCATCGCCTGTCGGTCGATCGCCAGCAGCAGGGCCTGCTTGACGCGCACGTCACTGAAGCGCTCGTCGTCGTGGTTGGGCGCCACGAAGAAGAACAGGTTCTGCGACTGCCGCAGCACCTCCAGGCGACCGCTGCCCTCGATCCCGCCGATCACGTTGGGGCTGAGGCGCGTCACCACGTCGAGCTGTCCGGCGAGCGCCTGGGCTACCTGGGTGTTGGGGTCGGGGATGATGCGGAAGATGAGGCCCGCGAGCTGCGGTTGACCCGCCCAGTGGAGCGGGTTGGGAACGAGGCGCACGAAGGATCCGGGGACGAACTCCTCGACCATGAAGGGTCCCGTGGTGACGGGGATGCCCTTGTTGAACGAAGCCACCGTCAGCGGGTTCTCCGCGTTGCCGAGCACGTGCTCGGGGATGATGCCCGCGAAGGAGGCGAGGTAGTACGGCAACGCCGAGAAGGGGGTGTTGAGCACGAAGCGCACGGTGTGATCGCCTACCACCTCGACGCGCTCTATCGGCGCGAACTGCGAGGCGCTCTGGGCGCCCAGCTCGGCGTTCAAGACGACGTCGTTGAAGGTGAACGCGACGTCGCGCGCGGTGAAGGGTGCGCCGTCGGACCACTGGACGCCTTGGCGCAGCTCGAACACCCACGCCATGCCCTCGTCCTCAGCGGTCCAGGAGACCGCCAGGGCTGGGCTGGGGGTGAGGTCCTCGGGGGAGTAGCGGGTGAGTTGGTCGAACAAGACGGTGTTGATGAGGTTCGATTCGATGACGGCGCCCGGTGTCCACGGGTTCAGCGTGGGGTCGGCGTTCGTGGCCAGGTTCAAGACGGCGCTGGTGTCGGCCTCCTGGGCGAAGGTGATGCCCGCGCCGGTTAGCGCCAGGGCGAGCGCCAGGGCGAGTCGTGCGGCGTAGCGGCTGATCGTGACCATAGGTTCCTCCTCAAGGACCTGGGGCGATGGGACGGGTCTCAGGAGTGTCCCGATAGGGCTAGCTGACGGGTTATGTCCGCGGCCGCCTTGCGCACGAGCGCGGTGAAGCGCGCGAGGGTCGCGTCATCGACTCGGAACGAGGGTCCTCCGACGCTGACGCCGCCCAGGACCACCCCGTCGGCCCCGAAGACTGGCGCGCCCACCCCACGTGCCGAGGCGTCGAAGTCCTCGTCTGAGAGGGAGTGGCCGAGTTCGCGGATGGTCACTAGCTCAGCCTCGAGGGCCTTCGGGTCGCGCTCGGTGCGGGCGGTGTACGCGGGCAGGTCCGGGAGCCGCTCGATCACGGCCTTGCGCTCGATCTCCGGTAACCAGGCGAGGATCGCCTTGGGAACCGCCCCCGCGTGGAGTGGCAGCGAGCGGCCCAAGACCGAGACCAGCCGGACGCTCTGTGAGCTCTCACGGCGGTCGACGCAGACCGCACTGTCGCCGGTCCTCACGAACAGGTGCACCGTCTCGTGCGTCTCAGCGGCGAGGCGGTCGAGTGCCGGACCGGCAACGTCTATCACAGAGGTGCTGTGGAAGCGCGAACTCGCGGTAGCGAGCGCGGACGCAGCCGGACCGGGCTCGAAGCGCGCGTCCTCCGACTGCACGAGGAAGCCGGCGGCTTCGAGGGTCTTCAGGGAGCGGTAGGCCTGGTTGCGCTCCAGGCCGAGCCTCTCCACGACGTCGGCGAGCCCTTGGCGATGTGGCGGCATGGCGAAGGAGTGGAGCACCTGAAGGGTACGCAGAGCCGAGGCGATCAGGTACGGGCTGCGCTCGTTCGGTGGTTCTGGTGGGGTGAGGGTGGCGTCTCGCATCTCGATATGAGTGCGGAGTGTAAGACGCTCGCGCTGCGTTGTCAAACGTCATGCACCGGTGTGCATGAAGTTCGAAACGGTTACTTCTGAGTGCTGAGCAGGAGAGCGACCGGGCCTGCTCTGCTCAAGCAGGTCCAGTGCCCAACCGGAGTCCACGGATGCCCTCGAAGTGCCGGACGTTGTGGGTCACCAGCCGGATGTCGAAGTACCTTGCCGTAGCGGCGACCCAGCCATCCTGAACGGAAACGCGTTGCCCGAGAAGGGCGCCTTCAGCTTGGATGCGTGCCCACTCATGCGCTAGGCCTAGGTCGACGCCAAGCACGCCGTAGCGCTGTCGCAGAAGACGATCCAGTTCGGCACGGCGCCTTGCGCCCCAGTGCCTCAGCTCGGCCCATGCCAGTAATTCGGCCGCAGTCATGAAGGAGACGACCGGCTGGTCACCCCTGATGGCCTCGAAGTAGCGCTCCGCGCGTGAGTCACCCTTCAGCAGGAACGACACGACGTCGGTATCCACAAGGATCATCAGAGCTCGCCAACGCGGTCGACCGCGACATCGCGCTGCCGTTCGTCGTCAAGGTAGGCCAGGAACGCCTTGATGTCGTCGTCCGACCACAACTCGCTCCGGTAGTCGGCGAGTCGTTCAGCTACCGGCACGGCGATAGGCGCACACAAGGCGGCCTCGTCGTGCCGGGCCACGAACTCCTGTAGGGCCAGGTTAGCAAGGTAGTTGCGCGAGCGCTCGGAGCTGCGAGCCATTGCCTCGAGGCGGTCCAAGGTTGTGTCGTCGGTACGGATGGTTATCGCCTTGGGCATGCAACTCACCTCTGCACTCATCATGCACCACTATGACTCAGGGTGCAGTCGGTACGGCAGCGTGCTAGGCAAACGTTGCCTGGCGGTCGGCTAGGGATCATCACAGCAAGCACGCACTGAGAGGCGTCGTCGGACGCAGCCTGATCAGTTATCGGCGTCGTCCAGCACCTCGCGGATGGCGCTCGCCAGCTGCGCTCGACGGTAAGGTTTGGTGAGCAACCGCACATCGGCGTCCAAGCGACCGTGATGGACCAGCGCGTCGCGGCTGTACCCGCTGGTGAAGAGCACAGGTAGGCCAGGACGACGTGATCGCGCCAACTCGGCCAAGCGTCGGCCGTTCATGCCGCCCGGCATGATCATGTCGGTGAACAGCAGCGAGACCTGCGGTGTCGCGTCGAGGATCCCGAGGGCGCTGGCGCCGTCCGCCGCTTCCAGCACCGTGTAACCCAGTGACGAGAGCAGCTGGCTCACGTGCTCGCGCACCAGTGGATCGTCCTCCACCACGAGCACCGTCTCGCTTCCTACCGGTGCCTCCTCCGCGTCGCGCCGCGGGACCTCCTCTCGCTTCGTCGTCGCCGTAGGCAGGTACAAGCGCGCCGTCGTTCCTACACCGGGTTCGGAGTAGAGCCGCGCGTGGCCGCCCGACTGCCTGGCGAAGCCGTACACCATGCTCAGGCCCAAGCCGCCACCGTGCCCCTCGTCCTTGGTCGTGAAGAAGGGATCGAAGGCCTGCGCGGCGACCTCGGCGCTCATGCCCGTCCCCGTGTCGCTGACCGCGACGAGCACGTAGCGCCCGGGCTCGACGTCGGCGTGCGAGGCTGCGTAGCCCTCGTCCAGCTCGACCTCCTGGGCCTCGATGGTGAGGAGCCCGCCCTCGGGCATCGCGTCTCGCGCGTTCAGGGCGAGGTTGAGCACGGCTTGTGCGAGTTGGCTGGCGTCCACCATCGCTAGCGACCCGACTGCCGAGGCCACGATGCTCAGCTCGACCGCCTCGCCGACGCTGCGCCGCAGCAGCGGCTCGAGTTCGCGGAGCACGCGTTCGACGTCGACGGGACGCGGGTCGAGCGGCTGACGGCGCGCGAAGGCTAGGAGGCGGCGTGTAAGGTCGGCACTGCGCTCGGCCGCCTGGCGCGTGGTCGTCGCCACCACCCGCAGGCGTTCGTCGTTCGCCAGGCTGGCCTCCAGCAGCTCGGCGTTGCCCAGCACCACCGCCAGCATGTTGTTGAAGTCGTGCGCCACCCCGCCGGTCAGGTTCCCCAGCGCCTCGAGGCGGCGCGCCTGAGCCAGCTGGTCGGCCAGCGAGCGCTGCTCGGTGACGTCCACCATGCTTCCCACGACACGGACCGCACGACCGCGTTCGTCGCGGATCATCGACACCCGCGTCTCGACGAACTTGGGCCGGTCGTCCTCGAGGCCTACTCGGTAGCTGATCGCGAGGTCACTCGCATCTCCAGCCACCGCCTCCTGGAACGCCTCGATGACCCGCGACCTGTCGTCAGGGTGGATCGACTGCTCCCATTCGGCGGCCGCCTCCTCACGCCTCATCTCCTTGACGGACTGCCCGTCGCCTTGCCCGCCAACGTAGCGCCAGACCGTGTCCGAGACCACGTCCCAGTCCCACACCAGGTCGGCGGACGCGCCCGCCATGAGGCGGAAGCGTTCCTCGCTCTGCCGCAACGCCTCCTCGGTGCGCTTGCTGGCGCTCACGTCGCGGAAGAGGACCCCCACGAGCCGCTCGTGAGGCTCGCCGAAGCGGAACGCGTACACGTCGAACCAGCGCTCCATGGCCGGGGCGTGGTTCTCGAAGCGACGGGGTACCCCTGAACGGGCGACCTCGCCGTAGGTCTCGAACCAGGACTCGTCGAGTTCGGGCACCAGCTCGCGGGCGCTCTTGCCGACAGCGTCTCGTAGGCCGGTCTGCCTAGCGAACTTCGCGTTGGTCTCCAGGAAGGTGTAATCGAGCGGCTTGCCGGCTGAGTCGAAGTCGACCCGAACGAGGCAGAAGCCCTCGTCGATCGAGTCGAAGAGCGTGCGGTAGCGCAGCTCCGAGGTCGCCACGGCGCGCTCGCGGCGGCGTCTACCGAGCACCAGCTCGGCCATGACGATCGCCCCGCGGACGAGGTCGAGGTCGTCGACAGCGGGATCTCGCGGCTCGGGAGGGTAGATGGCCAACGTGCCGAGCACGTCGCCGTCCGCGCCCTTCAGCGGCCACGACCAACAGGCCATCAGGTCGTGCTCGAGCGCCAGCTCCCGGTAATCGCGCCAGCGCGGGTCGCTCGCTATGTCGGCCACGAACACCGGCTCGCCGCTGGCTACCGCGGCGCCGCAGGCGCGGTGTTCGGGACCGATGGGCGACCCTTCGATCGCTCTCAGGAAGGCGGGGTCGAGCGTGGGCGCTGCTCCGTGGTGCAGTGTTCGCGTCACCGGGTCCAAGACCCGCAGAACCGCTCTGCAGCCGGGCAGGTGCCGCTCCACGAGCA
>SKSV01000354.1 GCA_007122815.1 Trueperaceae bacterium
GTTCGAGCGGATGGGCCCGGTTGGTCGCACCTCTTCGGAGTTGCTCGCGCGTGGCCTGCAGAGCCGCTGCCCCGCTCGGTACGCGCACTCTCCGGCATCGAAGTGGCAGGCGGCACCAGTGACGGGATGCTCCGAGCGGGTACCAGCACAGCGTGGTGCGCAGCTGCCATGGGCCCGGAGCCGACCAGCGCGAGTCCTCGCTTCGCGCCATGAGCATGAGGTAGTCTCCACGGCGCCGGCGTGCCCAGGTCGCTGAGGGCGGCAGCTGCCGGCTTCGTGTAGGCTGGGCACCCGCTCCAAGGGTTCTGGTCCGAACACGGAGCGGGAGGGTGTTGCCGGTCCCGACGCCGTGAGCTCCGGTGCGTTAGCATGCACGTTGGCCGTTGCGGCCCCCGCCGCCACGGTCACTTGCCGCCCTCCACCTGGCGGCACGACCGCGGTGCGCTCCTTGGACGGACATCCACCCCCCCTGATCCCCCATCAGGTCGTCCACCGGGCGGACCCCCCGTCCCCCGGGCCGTGGCTGCGTCCTCCACCCCACCCAACGCGCAGCCCGATCCAAGGAGCCCGCGGTCACCTTCCTCCTCAGAAGCGCGAAAGTACCCGGGTAGGCTAGGCTGTCGCCGATGCCCGAAGTGTCCAACGCTCGGATGCTCCACGCGGTCGTCGCGATAGTGCAGCGCGACAAGCGTGTGCTCTTCGTGCAGCGCTCATCCGTGTCTCGTGGGTTCGCAGGCTACTGGACACCCGTGAGCGGCCGTGTCGAGGCGGCAGAGAGCGAGCGCCAGGCGCTCCGGCGCGAGGTGCGTGAGGAAGTCGCGTTGGAGATAGAGCCAGGGGAGAAGGTCGCGACGATCCCGACGCGGGACGGGCGCTACCTGCTCCACTTCTGGACGTGCGCAGTGGTCGCGGGTGAGCCACGCGTGAGCAGCGAGGAGGTCGCGGACCTGCGCTGGTTGACGCTGGCCGAGCTGGCGCGGCTTCAGCCCGTCTTCGAGGAGGACGTGCGGATCGTGAGCGCGGTCATGAGCGACGCCGACGTTGCCGACGCCCTGGCCGACGACGCCGACCGCGGGGTGAGTTAGCCCCAGGGCGGGACCCAGGGCGGGACCCAGGGCCCTGGCGAGGCCGCTCCCGGGCGTCCAACACTGGCGGCGTGAACAGACTCCGAGCGATCGCGAGAACCGTTCAGCCCTCTTGGCGCCTGCGCGTCGCTGCAGCGCTGCTGCTGGCGCTTGGCGTGGTCGCCTTTGGCCAGGAGGCTTCGGAGGTGCCCGGTGACGGGCTCCACGGCGTCAACGTCTACTACTTCTGGGGAGACGGGTGCCCCGTGTGCGCGCAGCAGCGCGTCTTCCTCGACTGGTTGGTGGAGAACTACCCCGAGGTCGAGGTGCACGACTTCGAGGTCTACTACGAGATCCCGAACCGCGAACTGCTGGAGGCGTTGTCCGAAGCCTTCGGTGAGCCCGTGCGGGCAGTTCCGGTGACGTTCATCGGTGAGCAAGCCTGGATTGGCTTCAGCCAGACGATCGCGACGCAGATGCTTGCCAGCATCGAGCGTTACCTGACGTACGAGGCTCCCGACGCTGCGGACCTCATCGAAGCGGAGCTGCGCGAGCGCTTCCTGCCGGAGGAGCTGGAGGAGGAAGAGCAGCCCTGATCGGCAGCTTCGCCGGCGGTTCCGTGCCGAGCGGGACGGCGCGCCGAGCGGGACGCTCGGCTCTACTGACGCGGCACTGGCCGGCGCAAGCTGAGGCCGTGCCTGGCGTGTCGGTCGACTACCTCTCGAAACGGCTTCTCGTTCGTCTCGCGACCGTCTCTCTGGCCGTATCGCTGTTGGCCATCGCGGCGTTCGCCGGTGCCCAGGAGGTGCCAGGCGGCGAGGTAGCGGATACCCATCAGGTCAACGTCTACTACTTCTGGGGCGACGGCTGTCCCGTGTGCGTGCAGCAGCGCGCCTTCCTGGACCGGCTCGAGGAACGCTACCCCGAGGTGATCGTTCAGGAGTTCGAGGTCTGGTACGACGCCGACAACCGCGCGGTGCTGCAGGCTTTCGCCGACGCCTTCGGGCGGCAGGTCACCGGCGTGCCGGTAACCTTCATCGGCGAGGACTCCTGGATCGGCTTCAACCAGGTGATGGGCCAGCAGATGACGGCGAGCGTCGAGGCGTACCGCACCTACGCCGCACCAGACGCCGCCGACAGGCTGCGGCCCGAGCTGCGCGACGAGCTGCTCGCTGCCGCCCCTGAGGCGCCGCCGCGGCCCGCGGCTGGGCAGGCCGTGATCGACGTGCCGCTCTTGGGCACGATCGACTTGAGTCACCAGCCCCTCTTCGTGGGTACGCTGCTCATCGCTTTCGTTGACGGCTTCAACCCCTGCTCGCTTTGGGTGCTCGCCTTGCTGCTCGGGGTCGTGCTCAACACTCGCTCGCGCCGCAAGGTCTTGCTCGTGGGAGTAACCTTCCTGAGCATCACGGCGCTCGCCTACGGGTTGTTCATCGCCGGGCTCTTCTCGGTCTTCACGTACGTCGCCTACCTCACCTGGATACGTGTCCTGGTCGCGCTGCTGGCGCTGGGCTTCGCGGCGATCAACATCAAGGACTACTTCGCCTACAAGCAGGGCGTCAGCCTCACCATCAGCGACGAGCAGAAGCCCGGGATCTACGCGCGCATGCGCAACGTGATGCGCTCTCGCGGCTCCATCCCGGCCACCCTGGCGGCCACCGCGGGCCTGGCGCTCGGCGTCACGCTCGTCGAGCTGCCTTGCACGGCCGGGCTGCCGGTCCTGTGGACCAGCCTGTTGGCCGGAGCCGGGGTCGACACCATGACGTTCGTGGCGTTGCTTGCGGTCTACATGCTCGTCTACCTCATGCTCGAGCTGATCATCTTCGGCGGGGTCGTCGTGACGATGCGCGTAGGCCGCTTCGAGGAACGCGAAGGACGCATCCTGAAGCTCGTCGGAGGCAGCGTGATGCTGGCGCTCGCCGTGGCGATGCTGTGGTTCCCGCACGCGCTCGAGTCGATCCGGGGGATGCTCGCGCTCTTCGGAGCCGCGCTCGGCGGCTCGCTCCTGGTCATCCTGGTGCACCGCGTAGTTCACCCCGCCTCCAGCCCGCTCACCCTGCCCAGGGCCCAGGACGGATCGGGCGCCACGCAGGAAGCACCGGATGCGAGCGCACCGAAGTCCGCGGACGGGAGGCGCAAGGGAGGTCGCCGATGAGCACCCGCTGGCAGGATGCGCCGCCGTCTGGCGTGCGTTCGACGGCAATGTTCTGGTCCTACCTCGGGATGATCGTGATGGCGCTCGTCGGCGCCAGCGGTTGCGGACCGAGCCTACGTGGCACTGCCGACGCCGAAGCGGTGAGGGCGGTGATCGAACGGGACATGCTAGTGCTCGAGCAGGAAGCTCCGGCGCCTGCGTTCCTGGAGCGTCTCGCCGAACACACGGTCGTCGTCGTCGGGGAGTACCACGGCATCAGCCACCACGATGCCCTGGTAGGCGAGTTCATGGTCGGGCTGCACGACCACGGCTTCCGCACGCTGCTGCTGGAGTACCCTCAGGCACACGGTTGGTTGCTCGACGGATACGCGAGAGGACTGCTGAGCACGCCGGGCGAGGCAGCGATGCACACCTACGGACCAATGCTGGATCGCGTCCGAGAGCTCAACGCCGGCCTTGCGCCCGACGAGCAGGTGAGCGTTCGTGCCATCGACGTCAACCTGCGCGAAGACGACTTCCTACCGGCGTTCCGTGGACTCATGCACCAGTTCGGGCAACCGCGCGTGCTGAGAGAGACGGTCGCGGAGATCGAGGCAGGAGGGTCGCGCGGCGACCTTCTCTCGCGTCTCGAACGGCACCTGGCCGAGCACGAGGAGGCTCTGCGTGACGACTGGGGTGAAGCGGCCTTCAACGCTGTGCAAGACATCGTCGGTGCGGAGCTCCTCTCGCTCGAGGTGCGCGCTGCGCGTGCGGGTCGGCAGCGGGACGAAGCTCGTGAAAGGGTGATGGAGGCGCTCGTCGACCAGGAGCTTGCCCGAGCACCCGGCGGAACGCTCGTGAACGTGGGCTACTACCACGCCCAGAAGACCTCGCGCGACGGCACCGTGAAGACCTGGCTGGCCGAGCACCTCGTGACCGCCAGCCCGCACGCCGAGGGGTCGGTGTTCGTCTTGGTGGTCGTGCCCGCCAGCGGAGAGAAGACCTTCGGCGATCAGGTGCGCAGCTTCGACGTAGCCACGGACTCGCCCGACAACGAACTCTTCCGGCTGATGAGCGAGCGCTCGGGGCAAGCGCCCGCCTTCCTGGCCCTGGACGACGAGCTCTTCAGCACAGAACGCGTGGTGATCAACTACCTCCCGCGCTTGGACACCGAACCGCCCGCCGAGGTCTTCGATGGGTTCGTGCTGCTTCCCGAGGTGCGCCCGGCGGAGCGCTGAAGCGCTAGAGCGGCGTCTGCGGACCAGGTCTGGGTCGGACACGGGGCCGGTTGTCGCTCAGCCTTGCTGTTGGTGCCCGCGCAACGGCTCGCGCGCCGGGCCCGTCACGGCGTAGCATGCGCTCAGACGCAACGGGAGCTCGGAGCACACCGAGGGCGCGCTCGGGACCGCGCGGAGGGCGCACGGCGCAGCCAACGCAGGGAGGAACGGATGACGATCTTGCTGGTGTTCGTGCCCATCGGGGCGCTGATGATCGCGCTCGGCCTGGCCTTCACTCGGGGGCGGGTCGGTCCCCAGGTGTGGTACGGCGGCCGGATGCCGCGCAGCACGCGCCAGCGCGAAGGGGGGAGCCGGGCGAACCGCGTCGTCGGTCGCACGCTCATGATCGGAGGGTCGGCGGTCACGGTCGCGGCGGTGCTCGCCTGGCTCTCCGGAGCCAGCCTCGACGACGAGTTCGTGTCCCTGATGCTCGTGGCCGCGGTGGTGGTGTCGTTCGTGGCCGCCCTGTTGCGGGCACTGCCGCTGGTGCGCGCGCGTTGAGCTGGGGCACCGTTAGCTAGTCACTCACATCGAACACCACGTCGGACTTGCTCAAGAGCGCGTCGAGCCGGGCACGGTCACGCGGGGGGAGCGCCGACTCCGCGTCACGCACGAGTTCCTGGATCTCATCTTCGACGGCCATCCCGATGGCTGCTGTTCGCACGTGACGCCGGAGCATCAGCAACGACTCCAGCAGATGCTGCGTGACGAAGAGGTTCCCGCGGCTCGCGCTACGCAACTCGGCGAAGAGGTGCCGGGCCAGTCCGCCCGCGCCCTGCAACGGAACGAACGCCCGCACGACGCCGTCGTCGTCGACGTGGACCTGGCCGGGCGTGCCGCGTCGATCGAGTCCCAGCAGGCCCTGAGCGATGCGGTCGATGCACGTCCTAGCCGTGAACGGATCGTTCATGCTCGGTGAGAGGGCGCGCAGCGCGATCTCGAGGAACTCATCGAAGGTGAAGCCGAGGTCCTGCGCGAGGCTTCGGTCGTTCCCCGTCGAGATCGCTTTGCGGACGTCGTCCTCGAGCTCGGGTGTCGCGCTTGCCGGATGGACCTCCGCCAGCGGTGCGCCTCTCGTCACGAACGATCCGACCGTCGGCAACACGCGGATGGCCGCGTCGTGCGCTGCCGCCGCCTTCACGAGTGACTTCACCGATACCGATTGGAGGTAGCCACCGCGCTTCGCTTCGATGACACCGACATCGTCTCGGAAACCCGCCGGCAGGTCCTCCGCCGCCGGCA
>SKSV01000071.1 GCA_007122815.1 Trueperaceae bacterium
CAGACGATCGCGGCCAGGACCGGCCGGGGCGACGCGACGCGCGCGGCATGTCGTTCTACGACACGCGGATGTGGGCGGCCGCACGAGCCCGCGAGGAACGTTCAGGGAACCAGCAGTACCTTGCCCGGCGTACGCCCACCGCCTCGAAGGCGCGTTCCCAGTCTCGCAGTGGGAAGGTCGAGCCGACCACGGCAGCGAGCGATACAGCGCCAGAGCCGGCCAGAGCGAGCGCGCGGTACCAAGAGCTGGGCGTGGTGGCGAAGCTGCCGCTCACGCGCAACTCCTTGTAGCAGACCTGGTCGACGTCGAGCGTGATGGGCTTGCCGTAAAGGCCCACCTGCACGTAGCGGCCGGCCTTCTTCACGAGGCGGAGAAGCAAGCCGGCGGCGGGAGGAGCCCCCGAGCACTCGATGGCCACGTTGGGTTGTCCAGCGAGCGCGCCGGTAACGGCCGAGTCGAGCGTGTCTGCGGCTTCGACGGTGAGCACCCCCTCCGCCCCGAGGCGCGCGGCGAGCTCGAGGCGCGCCGCGTCGGCGGCGGTGCCGAGCATCACGCATCGGGCGCCGGCCGCCTTCACCACCTGCAGTGCCAGAAGACCGATCGGCCCTGGGCCTGTGATCACCACGCGGTCCCCGGCCATCAACTCGTTCAGCTCGAGTAGGCCGCGCACCACACAGGCCAGCGGTTCGACGAGAGCGGCCTCGGGGAAGCCGAGCTCGTCGGGCAGCGAGTGGACGATGCTGGCCGGCACCAGGACCTTCGAAGCGAAGCCACCGTCCTCGAAGGAGCCTATCGAGCGCCGCACGGCGCAGAGGTTCGGGCGTCCCGTGCGGCAGTGCTCGCACTGCTCACAGGTGGAGAAGTACGTCTCGGTCACCACCCGCTCGCCTACCCGTAGCCGGGTCACGCCATCGCCGAGCTCGGCGACGGTTCCTGCCACCTCGTGCCCCAGGGTGACGGGCGGTTCCGAACGGTACTCGTCGTGCAGGATGTGCACGTCGGTGCCGCAGATGCCCGCAGCAGCCACGTCGAGGACGACGTGCCCTGGTCGCGCCGTTGGATCCGGCACCTCCTGCAGGTGCAACCGTTCGTCGCCGAGGGCGAGCTTCCTCAAGGCCAGCATGTGGACCGCCTCTCAAGACCTCACGACACCGATGGTAATGCCCGTGACCCGGCCCGGGCTGGGCCCTCGGCTCGAGGGTGACGATGTGATCAGCGCTCCAGCTTCCCTGGGGCAACCGCTCACCGCCAGCGGCTGATGTCGGCGTCCCCTGGGTCCGGACCTGCCGTACCGAGCAGGGTGCGCGCGATCCAGCGTGCCGCGTCGGGGTCGTACGGCTGGTCGATGTGGTGGAGGTAGGTCCAGGGGAACGTGTGCTCGCGATCGGCCACGTCGGGGCGGTACCAGCTGCCTGCGAGCAGTTCGTCGCCCACCTGCCACTCGCGGCCGGCGGCCAGGTACGCCCACTCGTCGCCGCCCATCAGCAAGCCCAGACCCGAGTCGACCGGCACCACCCCGTCGGCGTCGATCAGACCGTCCCCAACGGGGCCGGGTGGCTGGTCGGGGGTGGCCTCGCCCGGGGGTTCGCGGCCCAGCACCAGGTCGCGTACCAGCGCCACGCTAGGTTCTTCGAGGTCTTCGAGGTCCTCGAGGTCGTCGACCGAGCCCACGTCGCCTCGGCCAGGTTCTGGTGTGCAACGCACCAGCGCGCACCAGAGCCGCTCCAGCCGACCGCGCGTCGCCACCTCACCAGTGTGGGGTCCGCGGAGGTAGTCGACGCGGCTGGCGAGCTCGATCTCGACGCGCTGGCCCTCGGGCCCGAGAACGAACGATTCGGGCGCGGTGGGCACGCGCGTGACCCGGTCGAGCAGCTCGTCCGGGGCTGGATGATCGGCGGCGCTTCCCCAGCCGCGCTCGGGCAGGCCGAGAGCGTGCATCGAGAGATCCGCTAGCAGCATCTGAAGCGTGTACTGCAAGTAGGCCTCACCCTCGACGCCGAGGTGGTCGGCGTACCAGTGCACCAACTCCAGCTCGATGCGGGCGCTGACCCGCGGGTCGACGAAGAAGTGACCGCCGGGGGAGCGTGACGCTAGCGCGTAGACGGGCACCGGGCTGCCGTCCGTGCGGCGCGCGCGGTGCGGCGCCAGCAGCCCTTCGCGAGGGTCGTTGAGCAGCGCCCACACATCGGTGCGCAGGTGATCGCTCGCGCCGTCCTCGAGCCGGATGTAGGTGGAGGCCTCGTCGAGAAGCGGTGAGAGCCAACGGCGCGCGAACGCGTTTGGCTGGATCACCTCGGCTCTGATGATCTCGCGTGCGACCTCCAGCAAGAGCGCTCGGTCCGCGGCTGGCGACCCTTCGTGGGGGGCGCCGAGCGTGACGAGGTACAGGGTTCGCTCTCGCAGGCGGTCGATCTTCTCGCGCGTGCCGCCCGGCACGCCGAAGGGGCCGTCGTCGATCGGGGGGTTGACGAGCACTTGGCGGGCTACCAGCCCACCCATGCTGTGGCCGATCAGCACCAGTTGCGCCTCGCTGCCCACGAGCTCCTCGAAGGCGTCGAGCCCCGCGGCGATCTGCTCCGCCGCCGCCGTCACCTGCTCGCCGAGCCCGTACGAGGCGTCACGGGTGACGATGAGGGCGCCCAAGCGTGTCGGGTCGTCGCCCGCGGGCAGCACCAGGGCGTCCACGGGGTCGTCGCCTTCGGGCGCGTCACCTTCCCAAGACTCGCGTGTGAGCGCTTCGCCCTGGGCGTCCACTAGGTCCCGTTCGCCCAACAGCGCCCGGACGAAGGCGTGGCCCCAGTAGTGGCGCGCGTACGCGTGCGTGCCTACCCGCGCGTCCAACGCCGGCGTGGGAGACATGCCGTGCATCAACACCACGAGGGTCGGGCGGTCGGGTCGGAACTCGAAAGGTTGCGCGCCGTCGATCAGCGCCGCCGTGGTGGTGAGCGGCCAGGCCGGAACCTCGGGCAAGACCGGAGCTTGTGCCTGGGCCCGAATCAGGATCTCCGCTGCCAGGTCGGCCGCTTGGCGCTGCAGCCACCAGGTGAGCAGGCCGCCCGCCAACACGAGCGCGCCCAGGGCCAGCAACCAACGGACCCAACGGCGCCGCCCCCGCCGCTTCGTCGTGCCTCCGGACTCTGACACGGTGGTGACTCAGCCGCCGGCCGGTAGGGCCTGGTCGTCGGTGCAGGCGCCCATGTGGCTTCAGCATACCGACCCGATTAGGGCCCTGGGACCCGGCTACCGCGCTTGGGCTCAGTGCTCTGTCTCCGCCGACCTCGTGTGCGCCGCGTGCGCCGGTCGCCCGCAGGCTTGACGTCCGCCCCGGGGGTGGCTAGCGTGAGCCGCGACCGGGCGGTCGGGGGAGGTACCTGTGACGACACATGGTTCGTTGGTGCGGAGGGCCGCTGCAGCGTCGCTCGCGGTTGCGCTCGCGGTTGCGCTCGCGCTGAGCCTGCAAGTGGCTCGAGCGCAGGAGGTGCGCGAGTTGGTCATCGCGCAGGGTATCGACATCCACGGGTTCGACGTTCACGACCACAACGTCACGGCCGTGGAGGCGGTGCTCGTGAACCTCTTCGATTACCTCTTGCTCCGCTCTCCGGGAGGCTCGTTGGAGCCGGCCCTCGCCACGTCTTGGGAGCGCGTGAGCGACACCGCCATGCGCTTCAGCTTGCGCGAGGGCGTGGTGTGGCACGACGGTTCGCCGTTCACGGCCGAGGACGTCAAGTTCAGTCTCGAGCGGGTCGCTACCGACGCGAGCTTGAGAGAACACGGTAACTACATGCAGATCCGCGAGGTCGAGGTGGTCTCGCCGCTCGAGGTCGTCATCCACACGCACCAACCCGAGCCCGTGCTCCTGTCCCGCCTCAGCCGCATCGGCTCCGCCATCGTGCCGAAGCACCATATCGAGGCGGTCGGCTGGGAGGGCTTCAACCTCGCTCCGATAGGCACGGGCCCCTTCCGCTTCGTGGAGTGGCGCCGAGACGAGCGGCTCGTGCTGGAGGCGTTCGACGACCACTGGCGCGGCCGGCCGGCCTGGGACAGGCTGGTGCACCGGACCGTGCCCGAGGACTCCATCCGGGTGGCCGAGTTGCTCACGGGCGGTGTTGACGTAGCCGCCAACGTGCCAACGCACGAGGCGGAGCGCGTGCGTGACGCCAAGGGCGTGAGGGTCGAGCCGTGGCCGACGCCGCGCGTGATGCTCTACCTGATGAACACCGATCCCGGTGTCGCCACCGGTGATCCTCGCGTGCGCGAAGCCATCGACTACGCCATCGACAACCAGCTCCTGATCGACGTGTTGATGGGTGGTTTCGGGACTCCCGTAAGGGGGCGCGTGAGCCACGGCATCACGGCCGCGCCCATGCGTCTGTTCGACACGTACCTCTACGACCCCGAGAGAGCCCGAGCGCTGTTGGCCGAGGCCGGTTACGGCCCGGGCGAGCTGACGATACGGGTGCAGGGTCCGGCCGGCCGGTACCCGCTCGACGCCGACATCGCCGAGGTGACCGCAGTGATGCTCGAGGCCGTCGGCATCCGCGCGGAGGTGGAGGTGCTCGAGTGGAGCGCCTACTTGAGCCGCGTGTGGAACGCCGACGCGGTCGAGCACATGGGCCTCATCGGCTTGGGGAACTCCCTCTTCGACGCTGCCCTCGCCTACACGCTCATCACCTGCGACGGTGGCTACTCGGGCAAGACGAACTGGTGCGACCCAGGGTTCGACCTGTTGCTCGCCGAGGCGCTCGTCGAGCTCGACCCGGTACGCCGCGCCGAACTGTTCGACCAGGTGTACGAGGTGGTCGCCGAGGAGCGTGTGATGGTCTTCCTCTTCCAGCTCGAGAACCTGGTCGGCCTGAGCGACGCGGTCGATTGGACGCCGCGGGTGGACGAGCTCCTGTGGATGTTCGACGCGCGCCCGGCAGACCCCTCACCCTGAGCCGGCGCGACGGTTCGCAGGGACCTAGCTTCTGACGGTCGGCCCAGTTCAGGTCTGCGCGGCAAGCCAGCGCCGCGCGAACCCGACCAGCACGGCTGCGCCTAGCGGCAAAGCGTCCTCGTCGAGGTCGAAACGCGGGTGATGCAGCGGGTGAACGAAGCCTTTCGCCTCGTTCCGCACCCCCAAGCGCGCCATCATGCCCGGCACCCGCTCGGCGTAGAAGGCGAAGTCCTCGCCTCCCATCGAGGGCGGCGCGGAGCCCAAGTGCCCGTCGCCGAGGAGCTCATGAACGGTGTCCTCGAGCGTGGGAAGCAGCGTTGGGTCGTTGTGCAGCGAGGGGTAGCCCTCGCTGAACGTGAGCGTGTGGCTGGCGCCGAAGGCCTGCGTGATGCCGGCCACGAGGCGCTCCAGCTGCTCCGGCAGCTGAGCCCGGAGTTCGCGGTCGAGGGTCCGCACGGTGCCTTCCAACCGCACCGAGGGAGCGATCACGTTGCGCGCGTAACCGCCTTCGACCTTGCCGATCGTGATCACCAGTGGCTTGAGCGGGTCCGTCTGGCGGCTGGCTACTTGCTGCAGCGCGCTCACGACGTGCGCTGCCACCACGACCGCGTCCACCGTCTGGTGCGGGTGGGCGGCGTGACCGCCTTGGCCGATCACCTCTATGTCGAGTCCGTCGGTGGCGGCGGTCGCTGGTCCCGGCGAGGCGGTCAGGTGCCCGACCGGCTCACCGGGGTAGACGTGCAACCCGAACACGGCTCCCACCTCGGGTGCATCGAGTGC